>CAXRAX010000010.1:0-8703 GCA_964229195.1 Chitinophagaceae bacterium
GAACCCCAAAAAAACCCTTTGATTGCGCATGTACTGAAAAGTACGCCCTATAAAAATGCGTTGATCTTTTGTAGTCGGAAGCATACGGTCAAGCAACTCACCCGGGACCTCAAGAAATTAAAATTCAATGTTGAGGAGATCCATAGCGATCTGGAGCAAGCCGAACGGGAAAATGTATTGAGTGCCTTTGCCGGCGGGCGAATACCACTGTTGGTTGCAACCGATATTTTAAGCAGGGGTATCGATATCGACACCATCGACCTGGTGATCAATTACGATGTGCCGGATGACGGAGAGGATTACGTACACCGGATTGGCCGAACCGCCCGGGCCGAGGCTAGCTGTACGGCGCTCACGCTGATCACGGAGACAGACCAACGAAAATTTGCCGCAATCGAACGATTGATTCAAAAAGAAGTAGAGAAATTATCGGTGCCGACAGAACTGGGCGAGGTACCTACTTACGCTCCTATGGAACGCAGGTCTCGTAATCCTCGAGGCGGCGGAAGGCCCGGGGGACGATCTGGAGGAAGACCTGGAGGACGACCCGGAGGGAGATTTAATAGGAGATAGTTTAATGCAGTCCGGTGTCCGACCTAGCTTGCCGAAGCCTTGGCGTAGGCAGGTGGCGGCCGTCCGTGGTCCGCTGTTTCTCAACTCATAATCACTTCTCGAACGACACCAGCCTACGCCAAGGCTTCGGCTGGCAAGATCGGTCGGCGGACTGTGGTCGGCGGACAGTCTGCTTCGCAGACTAAACCTTCACATAAATCTTCCTTTGATCCATCCACCAACAGATCACCCACATAAATGTGATCACGCAAAGCGCATAGAGGAGGGAGCCGTTTTCCGGGGCACCGGGGACGTGTATCAGCACTTTTTTATAGAGCCAGTTCCAGGGGTTGACGCCTTTTTCCAATTTGATCAGGGCCAATCCTTTGGGTAAAAAAGCACTGAGGGCAAAAACAAACAAGGCGTTTTTACCAAATACATCGAAGAAGCTTAGGATCCCGCCTCGCATTTTCTTTCCATCGATCGCGTAGATCATAGTCGCCAGCGTCAGGATCGCCAATCCCGTCGTATAAACGGTATAGGAGCTGGTCCATATTTTTTTATTGATCGGGAAAACAAGGTCCCAGCAATAACCCGCCACCAATAGTCCGACACCGATGGTAAATAACCCACTCAGCATTCGATGCATCCCGTCGGGCTGTGACAATCCCTCCCGCACATAATTACCCACCAGATATCCGAAGATCACTTGTGCAATGGCTGCCGGAGTACTGAGCAATCCCTCCGGATCGAAGGGGATGCCCTCACCTTTATAAACATGTGAAACACCCAAGATATTCAGATCGAGCGATGTGCCGAACCAACCTTTGAGGCTATACGGATCGATGGGATTGCCGAGTACACAAGCTGCCCAATATCCCAACAGTAAAATGGCTGCAGCCAGAAATCCTTTGCGGGGCCCTCCATAATACACGAGGATCGACGCGAACAGGTAACAGATCGCAATGCGTTGTAATACACCCATGATCCGAATGCCTTTTATGATCTCTACCCATTCTCCCGCTTGATTCTTGGTGATGTCGATCCACGTAAAGCTTTTGAAGATGGTTACTTTCTGCAACTCGGTGGTTCCCTCCACCATGCGGCTTACTTCGGTGACAAATGGCCACCAATTCAGGAATAGTCCCACCCCGAATATGATCAGCGAACGCTTAATGACTTTTTTCCAAAACGCCGCATCACCTTCTTGCTGTAGGCGGGGGATCACAAAGCTCATGGCATTACCAACGGCAAAAAGAAAAAACGGAAAAACTAGGTCAGTGGGCGTGAGTCCATGCCAGGGAGCATGCTCCAGCGGGTCGTAGATATGGCTCCAGCTGCCGGGGTTGTTTACCAGGATCATCAGACAGACTGTCGCCCCGCGAAAAACATCCAGTGCATATGAACGCATTGTTGTTGGAAGATTGGTTGGTCGAATTTAGACTTTTGTCCGAATACTAAGTGGGGGGACATTGGTCATTCGACATTGGACCGCTTCCAGCTAACAAAATTAGCAATTAAATACTAAAATAATTAGCTTAGCGAAAAAATCTATGGAACGGGACAAGTACTCTAAGCCCACCTATCGGGGCACGAAGGATTTTACGCAACAGCAGGTCAAGACCGCCAACGCCACGGGTTTTGGGGCGGCGGCCGATGATTATTCCGAACGCGGCATCGATCTCAATGAGCAACTCATCCGCAACAAACCCGCCACCTATTTCTTTCGGATGAAGGGCGATGCCATGCGCGAGGCGGGCATTTTTGACGGGGATGTACTGATTGTGGATCGGTCGATCAAGCTCAGCAACGGAAAAGTGATCGTTGCCATCCTCAATGGTGAACTACTGGTGCGGCGTTATCATCAGAATTTTTCCTCGGCGTTTCTGATCCCGGAGAACAATCGGTATAAACCCATTAACCTCTCGGAGTTCAGCGATTTCTCGCTTTGGGGGGTGGTGACCTATGTAATCCACTCGCTGACATGAAAGCGATCGTCGACTGTAACAGTTTCTATTGCTCTTGCGAGCGGTTGTTTCAGCCCCGACTTCGTCATCACCCGGTAGTTGTGCTCAGCAACAACGACGGCTGTGTGGTTGCCCGCAGCGACGAGGCCAAGAAACTCGGTATCGCCATGGGTGTTCCGTTCTTTGAGGCTCGCTCGGTCATTCACCAGCATGATGTGGCTGTGTTCTCCTCGAATTATAATTTGTATGGCGACCTCAGCTGGCGTGTCATGGAGACCTTGCGAAAATTTGCCGGCGAGGAGCAAGTGGAGGTGTATTCGGTGGATGAAGCATTTGTGGATCTCTCTAACGTCGATCCGGAACAACTCGAGCGTACGGCCCGGGAGATGCGGGTGCGGGTAGAGAAATGGACCGGTATTCCTGTTTCCGTCGGCGTGGCCCCCAGCAAGACACTGGCCAAACTCGCCAATCGTCTCGCTAAAAAAGATAAGGTCCGAAGCGGTTGCGTCTGGCTCCTGCAAACAGAAGAGGAGCGTACCCGGGCGTTGAAGCAAACCCGTTTGGAAGATGTATGGGGTGTAGGCAGGGCCTATGCTCGAAAATTATATGCGCGTGGCTATACCAGTGCGTGGGATCTTGCCCAATTACCCGATACCTGGGTGTATCGGGAGATGGGGGGTGTGGTCGGACTTCGTCTCGTGCGTGAGCTGCGTGGTGAACCTTGTATCGAACTCAAGGAAGAGCTGGTCCAAAAACAAATGATCGCCACCACCCGCATGTTCGGAGTGCCGGTGACCGAACTGAGCGACATCCGCGAGGCGGTAGCCAGTTATGCCACACGTACCGCTGAGAAATTGAGGCGGCAACATTCTGCGGCCGATACCGTGCAGGTGTTTCTGATCCGAAAACAATCCGATGAAGAAGGCGGGTGGCGGGGTGAAGTGAGCAGTACCCACGCCCGATTGCCGGTAGCCACCAGTGATACGCAATGTTTTATCCAAACCGCCGTGAGGCTGGCCGAGCAATTGTACCGTCGCGGGTCGGTCTATAAAAAAGCCGGTGTGTTACTTGGCGGAATCGTTCCGGCTGATGCCTGTCAGTCGAATTTATTTTTTGAACCACCTCCCGATTATCGAGAACTGATGAAGGTCATCGATAACATTAATTTCAGTCAGCGCGACGAACTACTTGTTTTCGGTGCTTGCGGTACCAAACGGCACTGGCAAATGAAACAACAACAACGGAGCAGCCGCTATACGACCCGGTGGGAGGAGCTCCTGTGCATAGGAGCTTGACGGTAGCCGTAGTCAACACATAGAGAATCAATCTAATACATATTTCATCCACCTCCAGAATTATTATTATAAAAGAAAAAAATAAGTTATTTTCGTGATATGTTGGACGAGCTCAGTTTAATCGTCTGAAAATCACTCTTTTATAATAAAATGCTGGGACTGGCCGGGCGAAGCCATGTCTACTCTAATGATAAATACAAAAAAATGGTTGGCCCTTTACACGCGTCCGCGGTGGGAGAAGAAGGTGCATGCCTTGTTGACCGAGAAGGGAATCGTGGCGTATTGTCCGCTGAACAAAGTACGTCGGCAATGGAGCGATCGGGTTAAAGTAGTGGAAGAGCCGTTGTTCAAATCCTATGTGTTCGTGAATGTGACGGAGGCCGAACGCACCGAAGTTCGGCTCACCAATGGGGCTGTCAATTTTATCTATTGGAATGGCAAGCCTGCCCAGATTCGCGACAAAGAGATCGCTGCCATCAAGCGGTTTTTGGATGAACACGAGGAAGTGGAGTTGGTCCCCCTGGAATTGAAACCCGATCAACGGGTAATCATACAATCCGGTACGTTCATGGGGCAAAATGCTAGGGTACTGGAAGTCCGGAAGCGAAAGGCCAAGGTGCGGATCGATAGTTTAGGTTATACGCTGGTAGCTTATCTGGATCGTTCGAAGCTTCGTCCTGCGAATACAAGGGACTAACCTTCTCCTTTGTTTAAATAAATGTCCATGCAATTCACCTCTAAGCTGCTGCTTGCCCTGATGGGTATGCTCCTCTTGAACGCTTGTACAATTCAGCAAAAGATTCCTTTCTATTTACAGAATGCACCTGATTCAACCATCATCAGCCAATCGGTTCCGGTCCCCGAACTAACGATCCAGCCCAACGATATCATCAGCATTGAGATCGCAAGTAAGAGCACGCAACCGGAAAAGTCGGATCAATTATATAACCAGCAACAAACTAGTGGCGGCGGCGGTGCTGCCAACCAGACCTTTGGATATTTGGTCGATAAAGACGGATTCATTGAGCATCATCAGCTGGGTCGGATACGGGCGGCCGGGTTAACCCGAATTGAACTTTCGGAGGTCATTCGAACGAAATTGGTGAGTCCGGTTGAGTTATTGACCGACCCAACGGTAAAGGTCCGCTTTATCAATTTCAGAGTTTATGTTCTTGGAATGGAAGGAGGGGGCGCACCCGTTTCTGTGAGCGGTGAGCGGCTCACGATTCTGGAAGCTGTTTCACTCGCCGGGGGTATTCCCGATGGCGGGCGAAGAGATCATGTGCGGGTGATCCGAGAGCAGGATGGAAAACGCACGGTCGGTTATGTAGATCTGACCAAGGCTGATTTTTATAAATCGGACTATTATTATTTGAAACAAAACGATGTATTGCTCGTCGAACCAACGGCCATGCGTTATAGGGACCTGGAGCAGAATCGGATCAATCAGCGGGTCGGATTTGCTTTTTCCTTGATTACGATCGCGCTCACTTTGGTAAGTCTGCTGGTCAAGTAAATTTTTTCTCCTCTAACATGAATAATCAGGCAATAGAATCAACGAACACGCCGGTCCGGCCGGATATAAGAAGCGAACTTTCCTCACTGAGTCTGCGGGATCTTTTCTTCAAATACATCCGGTTCATGCCGCTATTCGTGGTGTCTGTCGCCATTGCGCTCATAGTGGCCTATGTCTACCTCCGGTATACCGACCCGCTGTACAGCTCCAGTGGGGCGATCCTGATCAAGGATGAAAAATCCATGTCTGGGCGGGGCGACAAATTCGACGAACTTTTTGCCAGCAATGCCGTCAGCAACATCTCTACGGAGATGGAGATCCTGAAATCCTCCCCGTTGATGGAAAGGGTGGTTAAGCAATACGATCTCAGCTGGAGTTATTTTGTATTGGGCAATATCCGAACCATCAATGTTTACCGACTTTGCCCGTTTCGGCTTGTTGCGCAGAACCTGACCGATACAACTACACCTTTTACCTTGTCGATTCAGGTTATTTCCAATGATGCTGTGAAAGTTGAAGGTATCCCTCAGCCAGTAACGTATGGCCAATCTTTCAGTACCCCTCGGGGAACGTTTAATTTGCTTAAAAATCAAGGAGGATTTTTAGGTAATGCCTATCGGGTCGAATGGGTTCCGACCAAGGCAGTAGCGACCTCCTTGGCATCCCTGGTAAAAGTTGCACCTCGTCCGGGAGGCAACGGTATTTTGAATCTGACCATTCAACTCACCAGTCCGGAGCTCTGTGCCGATGTGTTGAACGGATTGATGGATAACTACGGTCAATACAGTGTCGAGCAGAAAAAACTTTCGTCTGACCAGATATTGAAATTCGCTGAAGATCGGTTAGCTGATATCGGCCGGCGGCTCGATAGTGTTCAAAATTTGTACCTCGACTATCAGATCCGTTATAATATCATAGACCCGGAATCACAGATCGGTGCCTTTTCCGGAAAGATCGCCGAGGCCGATAAACTCTTAGGGGAGCAAAACGTACAGTTGGGATTTGTTTCCATGCTGGATGGATATTTGGCTGACAAGAAAAATGAGTTCTCAAAAGTGGTGGTTCCCTCCGCGATGGGAATTTCCGATCCTATACTGGGGGGGTTAGTGGCTTCCTATAACCAACTACAATTCCAGCGACAAATGTTGGTCGACAGCAGGGTGCCTGTAGAGAATCCCAGCGTAAAAGAATTGGATGCACAACTCGAACGTGTTCGGTTGAGTATTCGGGAAAGCCTGCGAAACATTCAAACGGCTGCCAATCGGATCATCAGCGATGCCAAAACGCGTGGTCAACAAGGACAAGTCAAACTCAACGACCTGCCTTTGCGCATTAAAGAATTAGCTGAGATCAAGCGGCAGGTCGAGTCGTATCAAGCATTGTATGAACTTTTCGTGGAGAAAAAAGAAGAAACCGCCATCAGTAGGGCCTCAACCGTCAGCAGTTCCACCGTGCTCGAGCAAGCCTTAGTACCGGAGGTACCCGTTTCTCCCAACCGGCGTTCGATTCAGCTGGTTGCCCTCCTGATCGGGTTGGCCATTCCTGCGGTATTTATTTTTGGCGGCGAATTGCTGAACGATAAGATCCTCAATCGGTTTGATATCGAGCGATACACGCAGACCCCCATATTGGGGGAGATCGGACATTCATATGCGGAGGAGGCGCTGGTGGTTAGTAAGAGTAACCGTAAAATGGTTGCCGAGCAGTTTCGGATCATACGGACCAACCTGCAGTATTTTTTACCCAAAAAGGAAAAAGTCACCATCATGGTTACCTCTACCCTGAGTGGTGAAGGCAAGTCATTTATTTCGCTGAACCTGGCTGCCGTGCATGCATTGGCTGGGAAAAAGACGATTGTGCTGGAGTTTGACATCCGTAAGCCGAAGATCCTTTCGGAACTGGGAATGGAGAAAGGGGCGGGGTTAACCAATTATCTGGTAGGCAAGACGGATGATATATCCTCTTTAATCCAGCCCATCAAAGGCGTGGACAATCTTTATGTTTTAGGTTGTGGCCCGATACCGCCTAACCCCGCCGAGATCTTACTGGATGGTCGTATGGATAGTCTGTTTCAATACATACAATCTCATTTTGATGTGGTGGTTATCGACACCGCTCCGGTGGGTATGGTAAGTGATGGGGTTGCCCTGGGGAAATACGCCGATTGTACCGTCTATGTGGCCCGTCAAAGCCACAGTTTTAAGAAGCAGTTGGTACTGATCGAAGACTACTACAAGCAAAAAAGGCTGCCGGGATTATCTATCTTGCTGAATGATGTCAAACTTCGTTCCGGTTACGGATATTACGGCTACGGTCGCTACGGTTATGGCTACGCCGGGTATGGTTATGGATATTACGACGAAGAAAGAAAGCCGCGGGGGCGTTTCGATGGACTCATCAATTGGTGGCGCCGAACCTGGGGTTAGAACTCCTCAATCCATTTGGCCTTAATCAAACTTCATCTACCATCGTACAACTGTTAAACTACTATTCAACCACCGCTCAACCACCGCTCAACCACTGTTCAACCACTGTTCAACCACTGTTCAACCACTGTTCAACCACTGTTAATTGTCCTCTAAAAAAAACATATTGCTTACCGGCGGTGCCGGATTCATCGGTTCTCACATTGCCGACGCCTTGATGCAAGATGAACGGGTAGCAAAGGTGCGGGTGCTCGATAACCTGTCGACCGGGTTTTTGCAAAATATCGAACACCTGATCGGTCGATCGAACTTTGAGTTTATACAAGGAGATATCCGTGATTTAGACGTTTGCACGGGCGCCACGAAAGGCATGGATCTCATCTGTCACCAAGCCGCTCTGGGTTCCGTTGCCCGCTCGATCCAAGATCCGCTCACAACCAGCGCAGTAAATATTACAGGAACAATAAATGTATTTGTTGCTGCTAAACAAGCGAATATAAAAAGGGTAGTTTTTGCTACCAGTTCCTCCACTTATGGAGATCATCCCGGACTTCCCAAGCAGGAAGATCAGCTTGGGACACCGTTATCGCCTTATGCCGTTTCCAAACGAGCAAACGAATTGTACGCCAGTGTGTTTGCGATGGCCTATGGTCTGGAAACGATCGGACTTCGATACTTTAATGTCTTTGGTCCCCGCCAAGACCCTGGCGGACCGTACGCTGCCGTTATCCCCTTGTTTGCCAAGGCTATTCTGGAGGGAAAGTCTGCCGTTATCAACGGCGACGGCTCACACAGTCGAGACTTTACCTATGTTGAAAATGCTGTTCAAGCCAATCTTCTATCCCTTTTTACCCAACATCCGGAGGCACTAAATCAAGTGTATAATATTGCTTGTGGTCAACAAACTAGTCTCTTGGAATTATACAATATCTTAGCGGCTCCTTTTA
>CAXRAX010000011.1:0-3720 GCA_964229195.1 Chitinophagaceae bacterium
GGAAATCGTTTTTTGAGCAGGTCCAGTTTTCCGGTATTGACGCCCAGGAATTCGATGGGATTGACGGATTCGAGGTTGATGATGGTGTCGGTCAATTCGAAGGATTTAGGATGAATGGAAGTTGTTCAAATGCCTGTTTCAATATTACTGAAAAGAAATTGCAATTGCCAACTTAAACTTATGCACAGGTTGTGGATTGGAAATCGCCGATTCAAACTAATGTCAACGCTCAACAAGCTTTGAGCGCGGCGATCGTGGCTTTGGGATCGGCGGATTTGAACACGGTGTTGCCGGCGACCAGCACATGGGCTCCGGCCTCGATCAATGCAGGTGCGTTTTCGAGGGTGACGCCTCCGTCTACTTCAATCAGGGTGGTTAGATTCAGTGCCTCGATGCGGGTGCGCAGTTGGCGGACTTTATCGAGCGTGTGCGGGATGAATTTTTGTCCCCCGAACCCCGGATTCACACTCATGATGCAAACCAGGTCGGTTTCCGGCAGGATATCCGTCAAGCTTTCCACGGGTGTATGCGGATTGATGGCCACACCGGCTTTGGCCCCCAGGCCGCGGATCTGTTGGAGGGTGCGATGCAGGTGTGTGCTGGCTTCCAGGTGAACGGTGATGCCATCGGCACCGGCTTTTCGAAAGGCCTCCACATATTTTTCAGGTTCCTCGATCATCAGGTGCACGTCGCAATACTTAGTGGTGGCTTGACGGAAGAACGCCACGAGCATGGGACCAAAACTGATGTTGGGAACGAAGCGTCCATCCATAACATCCAGGTGATACCAATCCGCAGCACTTTCATTGAGCAGTCGGCAATCGGCTTCCAGGTTCAGAAAATTAGCAGAAAGAAGGGAGGGCGCGATCAGGGCCATCGCAGCAGATTTGACTGCAAGATAAACTTATTTCAGCTGATCGGCGGCTTGCTTGGCTTCGGTCAGGGATTTGTCCAGCCCATACGCTTTCAGATAATTTAACCGGGCCGACTCCTTGTCGCCCGTTGCTTGCTGGCATTTGGCCGTCCAATAGTAGACCAGTGCATTATCGGGTGCAACGGCCAGGGCTTTTCCTAAGGCGTTGAGGGCGTCGGACCATTTTCTCTGATCGTACAGAATAGCTGTTTTTTCGAGGTAGGCCTCCACGAAATGATAATCCGTTTGAATGGCTTTGTCAAATTCAATCAAGGCCAGGGCGAATTGTTTTCGGGCATCGAAGTAAATGCCCCGGTAGTAGTGGGGGAGGGGATCGGTTTGTGAACTGTCTGCCGCTTTCATTTGCTGGCAGAGGAGGATCACCTTCTCATTTCCGGCATTCGCATACCAAAGAGCAAGCATCGCTTGAATGTTCCTCTCCGTTGGGAATTTGGAGTAAAGGTTCTCGAGGATGACCAAGGCCTCTGTCGTTCGGTTTTTCTCTTTGAGCAGACTGGCATGAAGCAGGACGAACTCAGGGTCGTCGGCCCCTTTTTGCATCCATGTTTCGGTGAGTTGCAGGGCAGCGTCGGGCTCACCGTTTCGTTGCCAGGTATCTGCCAGTGCCCAATCCAACAAAAAGTTATTGGCCAACTGGCGGGTGGCCTTCTTCAGGAATTCCAATTGCTCGGCGGGGGTTTCACTCAGTTGGCTGCCGAGGGCCAGGGCGTATTCGGGTTTGGGACGGAGTGACCAGGCTTTCTCCAGATCGAGCCGTGCCGCCACGGGTTGTTCGTTTTGGATCAGCAGCAGGGCCCGTTCGAAGTAAAGGGAGTCGTTTTGAGGGTTTTCTTCGATCTGCACAGACAACTCGGCGTAGGGCGGTTCTTTTAGCTGTTGGGCAAAAGGATTTTTATCGCCTGCGGGTTTACAAGCCAAAAGGAGCAGGGGAAGCAGGAGGGAGAAATGGCGGACGAGCATGCAGTAAAATTACTGATCTGGATAAACGGTTGGTCTTTTTGCGATTTGATAACAGTCGGTTGATTAATTTTGCGGCCCAAATCGTACCCTATGAAAAAACATATTTCACTCCGCTCTCTGGTAGTTATCATGTCTTTATTCGGTGTAGGTTCAGTGATTGCTCAGCCGACCGGAACAGATTCCCTGCGCCTCCCGGAGGAGAAACATTTTCAAAACATGCGTCAGCTCACCTTTGGGGGCGACAACGCAGAGGCGTACTGGAGTTTTGACGGAAAGGCACTGGTATTTCAGCGTACCAGCGTTAAGGATGGGGTTCCCTGCGATCAGATCTTCTACGGCAAGTTGCCTAAGAAAAATCGTCCCTTTACCTATAAGCTCGTCAGCACCGGCAAAGGCCGTACGACCTGTGCGTTCCTTACTAAGGACAATAAGCACGTCATCTACGCTTCCACCCATTTGGGATCGGCGGATTGCCCTCCCGTCCCTGACCGCGCCAAATACGGCAATAAATACATCTGGCCGCTATATCCATCCTTCGATATTTTCATGGCCGACCTCAATGGCAACATCGTGAAGCAACTGACCAATGCCTCCGGGTATGATGCGGAGGCCACGCTTTCGCCCGATGGGGAGCAGATGTTGTACACCAGTGATAAGGAGGGTGATCTGGAGCTGTATATTATGAACCTGAAGACCGGCGCCGAGCGGCGTATCACTAACACCTTGGGATATGACGGCGGAGCCTGGTTCTCACCCGACGGAAAGAAGATCATCTGGCGCGCTTCCCGTCCTAAAACCGAGGCGGAAGTGCAGGAATACAAATCCTTGTTGGCCGAGCACCTGGTGGCGCCCACGAATATGGAAGTATGGGTGGCCAATGCCGATGGGTCGGATGCCCGGCCGGTTACCAGTTTGGGACAGGCCAATTGGGCCCCGGCTTTTATGCCGGATAGCAAACGGATCATTTTTGCCAGCAACCATGAGTACAAGCGTGGCTTTCCGTTCAACCTATACACCATGAATGGCGATGGTTCGGACCTGACCAAAGTATCTCGCGACAAAGGTTTTGATGCCTTTCCCATGTTCTCTCCCAATGGAAAGAAGATCCTTTTTTGCAGCAACCGGAATAATGGTGGAACGCGGGATACGAATGTGTTTGTGGCGGACTGGAAGGAATGAGGATGAGAAGATGAGAAGATGAGGGGATGAGCGGTTTTTAGTTTTCAGTTTTCTGTTTGGTATATTTGGGGGAATCAAAATATGCCATATGAGTACGGGACTTTTACATCTTCATAGTTTGCTTCGCTGGGTCATCTTGATCCTGTTGTTGGTTACCCTATATCAGTCGTTCGTCAAGAATGAGAAGATCAAATCGACCAGTTTATGGTTGATGATCGTTTCGCACGTGATGTTGCTGATCGGCCTCTATCAAACGATCCTGGGTCGGTTCGGATGGATGAATTTGCCCGAAGGGGTCTCCGTCATGAAAGATTCTTTCTATCGCTTTTATCTGGTCGAGCATCCGACCTTGATGATCGCCAGTATCGTGTTGATCACGCTGGCCCGTGGCAAGTCTAAAAATCTTAACTACAGCTCCGTCAATAAACTCCTCCTGATCGCCCTGGTGTTGATCCTGGTTGCCGTTCCATGGCCGTTCCGCGGCGAACCCATCGGCCGCCCGTGGTTCCCAGGAATGTGATGAGAAGATGAGAAGATGAGGGGTTGAGAAACGAACTAAAAACTAACAAACTAAACTCATCCCCTCATCCCCTCATCCCCTCAACCGCTCATCCCCTCATCCCCCCCCAACCTCCCTCCATGCCTCA
>CAXRAX010000012.1:0-8274 GCA_964229195.1 Chitinophagaceae bacterium
CGGGCCAAACCCGTGATCGTGGCAACCCAGATGATGGAAAGCATGATCGACCGTACCAAACCAAATAGAAGTGAGATCAGTGACGTGGCCAATGCTGTGTTGGAAGGAACCGATGCCGTGATGCTGAGCGGAGAGACGGCCCCCGGGAAATATCCTCGGCGGGGCGTGGAGACCCTGAGCAAGATCATCCTGGAGATCGAATCGAAAGCGTACAAATACAACCGGGAAGATGAATTGAACCCCCAAGTGCATTCGCCCTCCAAACTCAGCGATGCGATCTGTTACAACGCCTGTAAACTGGCTGAGGATGCCCATGCCGATGCCATTATCGGTATGACCCAAAGCGGATACACGGGTTTCATGCTCAGTAGCTACCGACCCAAATCACCCTTGTATATTTTCACCAATGAACGATCGCGGGTCAACCAGCTCAGCCTCAGCTGGGGCGTGCGTGCCTTTTATTACCATGAGGACGAGAGCCTGGATGAGATCTTCAAGGACCAGATCGAGATCCTCAAAGAGAGAGGTTTCCTGCAAAAAGATGATGTGATCGTGAGCACCGGCAGTACTCCGGTTCATTTACACTTGCCGACGAATGTGATCAAGATCGATCAGGTGAAGTGACCATCAGAGTCGACGGATCTTGATGTTACGGTACCAGACCATATCGCCGTGATCTTGCAAAGCGATGTGTCCTTTCTTGAATTTTCCAAAATCCGGCATCTTGGCAAACTTACTGCCCGCCACCAATTTTCTCCAGTTCTCGTCCCACAGCGTCGTACTCACCACGTTCGTACCATTTAACCAAAATTGAAGATCCCCGTTGAGGCATTTGATCTCAACCTGGTTCCACTCTCCGGGAGTGCGAACCGTCTCCGGTTTGGCAGCGATCAGATCGTATAGATCGCCGGCGCGGTGCTTGTATATTTTGGCATCGGGGTGTCCCTGATTATCGAGCACCTGCATCTCCGGAGCGGTTTCCCATGGCCAGCGATACTTGGTCGTATCTTCTTGGGCATAGATCATGATACCACTGTTTCCGTTGGGAGCGATCTTCCACTCCAGCTTGAGATGAAAATCATCGTATTGTTTGTCGGACATGATATCGCCGCCGCCCTTGACTTGCCAATTCTCTTTTGTCTCGGTATCCAAATACAAACTCCCATCGGCTACTTTCCAGGCAGATCCAACCACCTTTCCCCCGTACTTATGCCAACCGCGGGTGGTGAGTCCGTCAAACATCAATTCCCATCCCTCCTTACGCTCCTCCCGGGTTAACCGGTTTGAAGGCAAGGTATCCAGTCGCGTGGCCGCGGCCTGCAATGAACCAGGCCCACCCGCTAGAAATGCCAGGAACAGGAAGAAAATGGACAGACGAACATGCATAAGAATCAATTTAACAGGAGAATGTACTGTACCATACCCTCAGCATCCTGTTGGCTGAGGGTTGGATGGGCGGTCATGGGAATTTCACCCCAGACACCTGATCCGCCTTTAATGATGCGCTGGGCCAATTCGGATACCATGGCATCGTCTGCCCCCGAATATTTTTTGGCGATCTCGACATACGAAGGCCCGATTCTTTTTTCCTGAATTTGGTGACAGGTCAAACAATCGCTTTGAGCGACCAAGGCCAGTCCCTTGGCATAATGGGGGTCTTGCGTTTTGTCGGTTTGTTTACTCGGGGACGAGGATGGCTGATCGGAATCGCCGCAGGCAGCCAGTAAAAAAAACAAGGAGAACAGTAAGCCGAAGATCTTATTCATAGGAGCCACTTGGTATTACGAATATACTAATCCAGTCCCAGTAATTTCCGATTGGAAGCCTGATCGGTACCACTCGATGCAAAATCATCAAAGCTTTTGTCGGTGACCCGGATGAGGTGATCCCGAATGAAGGCGGCTCCTTCCCGAGCACCGTCTTCCGGATGTTTGAGGCAGCACTCCCACTCCATCACGGCCCAGCCGTTGAATCCGTATTGGGTCAGTTTACTGAAGATGCGTTTGAAGTCGACTTGTCCGTCGCCCGGAGAGCGATATCGTCCCGCCCGGTTGGCCCAGGACTGATACCCGCCGAACGTTCCCTGCCGGCCGCTGGGATGAAATTCGGCGTCTTTCACATGAAAAGCCTTGATGCGTTCGTGGTACAGATCGATGTATTCGAGGTAATCTAGTTGCTGCAACACAAAATGCGAAGGATCATAAAGCAAACAGGCGCGCGGGTGTTGGTGAACGGCATCCAAAAACATTTCATAAGTGATGCCGTCAAAAATATCTTCTCCGGGATGCACCTCGTAGCATACGTCCACGCCACAGGCATCAAAATGATCAAGGATAGGCGTCCACCGACGAGCCAGTTCTTTGAACCCTTCTTCAACCAATCCCGCCGGCCGTTGTGGCCAAGGATGAAAGGTGTGCCAGAGCAAGGAGCCACTGAATGTAGGATGAGCCGTCAATCCCAGATTTTGCGAAGCCTGGGCGCCATACTTGACTTGTTGGATGGCCCATTCGGTGCGGGCTTTTGGATTTCCTCGAAGGGCCTCGGGTGCAAAGCCGTCGAACAAGGTATCATAGGCTGGATGAACGGCCACGAGTTGTCCCTGCAAATGGGTCGATAACTCCGAGATCTCCAGTCCCGCTGCCGCCACGATCCCTTTTATTTCATCGGCATAGGTTTTACTCTCGGCCGCTTTTTTCAGGTCCATGCAGCGCGCATCCCAAGTCGGTATCTGAACGGCCTTGAATCCGAGCGAGGCCGCCCAATTACAGATCGAGGGAAGATCGTGGAAGGGCGCCTGGTCGCCCAGAAACTGAGCCAGGAAGATGGCCGGGCCTTTGATGGTGCGCATAAAAAAATTTTAAACGGTGAACTCGATCCATTTTTTCTCCGACTTGCCGGAGGCGATCACGTGCTCGATGAATGCCATCCCGCGAAGGCCCTCTTCCACGGAGGGAAAATCGAGCATCTCGGGTGTCGGCTCTTCCCCATTCATCCGGGCGCGCAGGGTGGCGGCAAAATTCCGATAGAGGTTGGCGAAGGCCTCGAGATATCCTTCGGGGTGACCGGCCGGGGTGCGTGCATTGTGCTTGGCGAACGGATCGGCATATCCGGTACCGGCGCGGTAGATCTGGGCCGGTTGATCGGACCATTTCACGAGCAAACTGTTGGCATCCTCTTGCTGCCATTCCAATCCGCCTTTCTCTCCAAAAACCCGGACCTTAATATTGTTCTCGGCGCCGGCGGCGATCTGGGTAGCCATCAATACCCCACTGGCCCCGTTGTTGAATTTCAGCAAAGCCGCTCCGTCATCATCGAGCAGCCTTCCCTCGACTTTGGTATTTACATCGGCGCAGATATGGGTGACGTGTAAGCCGCTGACATATTCCGCCATATTGAAGGCATGGGTACCGATATCACCCATGGCACCGGCCTTACCGCTTCTTTTAGGATCGGTGCGCCAGGCCGCCTGGGCATGATTGGTTCCCTCGAGGTAGGTGCTGAGCCACCCTTGGGGATATTCGACATAGACCTTGCGGATAGCGCCCAGTATACCGGATTGGATGAGGCGACGGGCCTGTTTGACCATCGGATAGCCGGTGTAGGTGTGGCAGAGGAGAAGGAGTTTGCCGGTAGACTGCACCTTCTCCCGAAGTAGTTTTGCTTGCTCGAGCGTAAAGGTGATCGGCTTTTCTACGACCACGTGAAAGCCATGATCCATAGCCAGCATGGCCGGTTCGAAATGCAGAAAATTCGGGGTAACGATGCTGACAAAATCAATTCGCTGATCGGCCGGTTTAATCGCTTCCTGTTCCAGCATCACCTTGTAATCGGTATAGATCCGGTCGGCCGAAAGAAAAAGTTCACGACCCGATTCCAGGGCCAGTTGGGGATTGACGCTGAGGGCACCGGCGACCAACTCGATTTGCCCGTCCATTTGAAAGGCGAGTCGGTGTACCGCACCGATGAAAGCGTCCTTACCGCCGCCGATCATGGCCATCCGTAGCTTGCGCGTATTCATAGATTACATTCTTGTGTTGGTGAAAGGCCGTTGTGGGTAACAAATAAACATTGTTTTTTCTAAAATTCCTACATTGTCGCATACACTCCTTCACGACTACCCATTCACGCGTATGAAAACATCCATCCGAATTCAACTGTTTGTCATGATGTTCCTGAACTTCTTTGTTTGGGGCATTTGGTTCGTCACCATGGGCACCTACCTCACCAAAGGATCCATCGGTGCCAGCGGGGAACAAACCGGCTTGGCCTACGGCACGCAATGCCTGGGCGCCATCGTGGCCCCATTCATCATTGGCATGATCGCCGATCGTTTTTTCTCGGCGCAAAAGATCCTGGGCGTATTGCACCTGCTGGGCGCGGGGTTGTTGTATTGGCTGTCGACCGAATCCGCCTTCGGCTCTTTTTACACCACACTCCTGATCTACATGATCCTTTACATGCCCACACTGGCTCTGGTCAATGCCATCGCCCTTCGGCAGGTGACCGATGCTGAGAAAGAATTCAGCGGCATTCGGATGTGGGGCACGATCGGCTGGATCGTATCGGGATTGATCATTGGCTGGATGGCCTGGGAAGCCAACCCGGGTTCGCTGGGAATCACCTTCCGGGTGGCCGCGATCGTGGCGGCCGCCTTTGGTATCTACAGTTTCTTTCTGCCCGATACCCCTCCTCCCAAGGCCGGCCAATCGGTGAGCCTTTCCGAAGTGCTGGGACTGGATGCCCTCAGCATTTTGCGCGACCGCAACTACCTGATCTTTTTTATCGCGTCGATCCTGATCTGCATCCCCCTCGCTTTCTATTACGGACAAGCCAACCTGTTCCTGAATGAAGTGGGCATGCAACAGGCGGCTGCGAAAATGACCTTGGGACAAGTAGCCGAAACCATATTTCTTTTTCTGATGCCCTGGTTCTTTGCCCGTTTCGGTACCAAACAAATGATCCTGTTTGGCATGCTCGCCTGGATCCTTCGCTATGCCCTGTTCTCTTACGGCGATGCGGGAGCGAACAGCTGGATGTTATTTGGCGGAATCATTCTGCACGGGATCTGCTACGATTTCTTTTTTGTGACGGGCCAGATCTATACCGATCAGGTGGCGGGTCCGCGGGTGCGTTCCTCCGCACAGGGACTCATCACCCTCGCCACGTATGGCATTGGGATGTATATCGGATTTTACCTGGCTGGCTTGTATGTAGACAAACATAAGATCGGTGAAAGCGGACATGATTGGTCAACCATCTGGCTGTTCCCCTGTCTGTTCGCCGCAGGGGTAGCCCTTTTGTTTTTAGCCTTTTTTCGAAACAGCCAGAAAAAAATAGTTGCCTGATGCGTCGTCGCGCTGCCCTTCGTTCGCTGTTGACTGGTGCGGCCGGACTGACACTGCCGGCTACAACGGGTTTCATCAGCCCCGATGAACAAACCCCTCTGAAAGGGAACATTCGCCACTCGGTATGCTCCTGGACCTACGATTTTTTATCACTGGACGAGCTCTGTCGGGTCGTCAAACAGATCGGCTTCGCTGCGATCGACCTGGTAGCACCTGGCGGATTCAAAACGCTGCAAGAAAATGGCATCCATTGCTCCATGTGTTATACAGCCGGCAAAGTAAGCCTGACCGAGGGCTGGAATCGTACCGAAAACCACGATTGGCTGGTCAAAGATTATCTGGAAGCGATTCCCCTGATCGCAAAAGCAGGCTATAGCAACCTGATCTGTTTTACGGGTAACCGCCACGGGATGGATGATGAGACCGGACTGAAAAATTGTGTGACCGGATTGCAACGCGTTTTGCCAACCGCCGAAAAAGCCGGTATCACCATCCAGTTGGAACTTTTTAACAGCAAGGTGGACCACAAAGACTATATGGCCGACCGATCGGCCTGGGGCGTGGAATTATGCAGACGACTGGGTTCCCCGAATTTCAAATTGCTGTACGATATTTATCATATGCAGATCAGCGAAGGCGATGTGATCCGAACCATCCGGGATAACCATATTTATTTTGGGCATTACCACACCGCAGGTGTACCGGGCCGCCACGAGATAGACGAAAGCCAGGAACTTTTCTACCCCGCCATCATGCGAGCCATCCACGAAACCGGTTACCAAGGATACGTGGCACAAGAATTCATCTCCCGTCAAAAAACAAATGCCGAAAAGATCGCCAGCCTGAAAAAAGCCATCCAACTCTGCGACATCTAACTATTCAAACTTTTAAACTTTTCAAACTTTTCAAACTTCTTCAGAAATGTCAACCCAACAATACGACGCCATCGTGGTGGGCTCCGGGATCAGCGGAGGCTGGGCCGCCAAGGAACTCACGGAAAAAGGCCTTAAAGTATTATTACTGGAGCGGGGGCGAAACATCGAACACGTCAAGGATTATGTGAATGCCAACAAAGACGCCTGGGAGTTCCCGCATCGCGGGTTGATGCCCACCCAAGAGATGCTCCAACAGTACCCGGTACTAAAAAGAGATTATCCACTCAATGAAACGGTATTGGATTTTTGGGTGAAGGATAAAGAATCACCGTACACGGAAACCAAACCCTTCTCTTGGTTCCGTGGCTATCATGTGGGGGGGCGCTCGCTGATGTGGGGTCGGCAGAGTTACCGGTTCAATAAATGGGATTTTGAAGCGAACGCCAAAGAGGGTATCGGGGTAGACTGGCCCATTCGCTATGAAGATATGGCCCCTTGGTACAGCTATGCCGAGAAGTTTGCGGGTATACAGGGAAGTTTGGAGGGACTGGATGTTTTGCCCGACGGTGATTTCATGCCGGCGATGGACATGAACATCGTCGAAAAAGACGTAGCCGCCAAGATCAAAAAACATTACAAGAACCAACGGCACATGTTCATCGGACGAAGTGCGAACATCACCCAGCCGCATCACGACCGCACGAATTGTCAGTACCGCAACCGTTGCTGGAGAGGCTGCCCCTTCGGTGCCTATTTCAGCTCCCAGTCAGCCACCCTCCCGGCAGCCATGAAGACCGGCAATCTCACACTGCGTCCCTTCTCGATCGTAACGCAGGTTAACTATGATAAGAATACGAAAAAAGCCACTGGCGTTGAGGTGCTCGATGCCACCGACAACAAGACCTACACCTTCCAAGCCAAGATCATTTTTCTGTGCGCCTCGGCATTCAACTCTACCTGGGTTCTGATGAATTCGGCCAATGATATCTGGCCCGATGGATTGGGCAGTAGCAGCGGGGAGTTAGGACATAATGTAATGGATCATCATTTCCGTTGCGGCGCAAACGGTCGCGTGGAAGGGTTTGCCGACAAATACGAATATGGTCGCCGTCCCACCGGCATTTATATCCCCCGATTCCGAAACGTGTACGACGACAAGCGGGATTATGTTCGCGGATTTGGTTATCAGGGTGGCGCCGGCCGGGGTCGGGGTGCTCACGTAGCCGAATTCACTATTGGCGCCGATCTCAAAGAAGCACTCAGCGTTCCGGCAGATACTTGGGGCATGGGCATCATGGGATTCGGCGAAGTACTCCCCTATCACGAGAACAAGATCTCGCTAAACCGCAACGTGCAAGATAAATGGGGGTTGCCCGTGTTGGACATGGATGTGGAGATCAAGGACAACGAAAAGAAAATGCGTCAAGACATGATGAACGATGCCGCGGAGATGCTGACCGCAGCTGGCGTGAAAGAGGTAAGTACTTACGATTACGGCTATGAGTTTGGCATGGGAATTCATGAAATGGGCACGGCGCGGATGGGACGAGACCCCAAAACTTCCGTATTGAATGGCAACAATCAGGTTTGGGATGCCCCCAACGTATTTGTGACCGATGGTGCGTGTATGACCAGCGCCTCCTGTGTCAATCCCTCCCTCACCTATATGGCCATGACCGCCCGAGCGGCCGATTTTGCCGTCAGCGAACTCAAAAAAGGAAATCTTTGATTGACCCGATCAACTCAATACTATGGACAGAAGAGAATACTTAAAACAGATCGCCCTCCTGACCGGGGCCGCGGTCGTTGGTGCCGATTTCTTTTTATCGGGCTGTGCGCCGAACGGGAAAGCAGGCGGCTTCACCCAATCACAAGTAGCGTTGCTGGATGAGATTGGCGAAACGATCCTGCCCGCAACCACTACCCCCGGCGCCAAGGCCGCGGAGGTGGGTAAATTCATGGAAGTAATGGTCCGCGATTGCTACACCCCCGAGCAGCAAACCGTGTTCAAAGCCGGAATGGAGTCAATAGAGCAAGCCAGCCGAAAAATGAAT
>CAXRAX010000013.1:0-51552 GCA_964229195.1 Chitinophagaceae bacterium
TTTCTTTTTCGGATGAAAGGCATGTCGCTCAAAATACCCGAAATGGTAAAAGCCTCCCCGCTTCCGGGTTAGAAACGGAAGCGATACCTGAATACCAAGATTGTGCTGGATATACTTGCCATAGGGCGACATTCGTTTCACCGCATAAAGACTGTCCGCTATTTTAAATGGGCGATTCACCAAATAACGCGTCAGTGCTGTCGAATTGCCCACGCGTCCGCCGCCATTGTTTCTTACATCAATGATCAGGTCGGCCACCTGATTCTTCTTTAGAAGCGCAAAACCCTGCCGAAAGAATTTTCGCAATTGTCCCCCTTGACTAAAACTATTGACCCGCAAAAGTGCCTGCTTCTCTATGCGATCGATCTGTAAACTTCGTATCCCCTCCAGCCGCCGTACCCGTTTTTGCTTATTGGTCAGTGGCGGAACGGGTGCTCGCTTGGTCGTATCCTTCACCGGGATGTACAGTGTTCGGGTCAGCGACCGTTGACCACCCAGCGAATCCAATATTTCTATTTGAAGAACGCTTGACGTATCCACAAATTGGCGGTAATAGTTTCCAAACGTCCCCCATCCGCTCAACAACTGATACTTGTGCGTTTCATTGAAGCCGTCTCCGAATACATAGGGGAACAGTATTTCGTACAGCTGTCGGGGACTACGTCCATTGATCGATAGGACCTGCGTACCACGTATCAAAACAGAATCCTTCGGGTCCAGGTTTCCCAACACCAACATTGTATCCGACCAACACTTGACACTGATGGGAAATAATTTTTTTATAGGTAAGGTGTCGGTGTACCGCTGCCATTTTTTGGATGCACGGATGCTGGTGTGGCCACAACGGACGGAGGATACCAGGGGACGAAGTATTTTTCTGAACTCCGGTTCCGTGAGGGGACGATCAATCGCCGCCGTCGCCAAGTTGAGTTGGCGATTCCACTCCTGCGGCGATTGATACCAATACAACCCCGGGTGATGTGTTTCAAGAGCACCGGACAGAACGGCCAAGTCTTCTTTTAAAATTGCAGGATCGTATGTTTTATCGGGATTAAAATCGATCCGCGCGGTTCGGCAGGACGAGAATACCACCACCCACATCCAACAGCAGAAGAATCGTTTCATTCACTTTTTATAATGATTCCACCCCTGTGCCGTGATCGCGTGTTTGCTCCCGCCCTTAGTCTGGATATGTGTGCCCTGTTCCGGTTCGGTGAGATATCCTACCACACTGATCTGTTCGTTGAGGGTCAGTTTTTCGTAGTCTGCCTGCGACACCGTGAATAACAACTCATAATCCTCTCCGCCGCTAAGCGCACAGGCGGTCGGATCGATCTCAAACTTGAAAGCTGCATTCCGCATCGCTTCGGCGATCGGGAGCTTTTCTTCATAGAGCACACAGCCCAGGTTACTTTGTTTGCAGAGATGCAGGATTTCGGAGCTGAGTCCATCGCTGATATCCATCATGGCGGTGGGAATAATCTCCGCATCATCTAAAAACTCAATGATATCCTTTCTGGCTTCCGGCTTGAGCAGGCGGCCGACCACGTAGGATTCTCCTTCGAGATCGGGCTGTACGCCGGGCGCTTCCAGAAAGATCTTTTTCTCTCGCTCGAGGAATAAGAGTCCTACATACGCTGCACCCAGGTCACCGCTGACACAGACCAAGTCTCCTTTTTGGGCGGTACTCCTTTTTACGAACTTATCCGGTGTCACTTCGCCGATGGCGGTGACGGAGATCATGAATCCTTTTTGAGAGGCGGTGGTATCGCCTCCGATCAGGTCCACTCCGTATTTTTCACAGGCGGCGTATACACCTTCGTAGAATTCGGTTACGCCTTCCACGCTGAACCGATTGCTGAGTCCCACACTCATCAGAATCTGTGTCGGTGTGGCATTCATCGCATAGATGTCCGACAGATTCACGACCACACTTTTGTATCCGAGGTGTTTGAGAGGCGTGTACATGAGGTCGAAGTGCACACCCTCCAGCAGCAGGTCGGTCGAGATCACCGTTTGTTTTCCGAAGTGATCGATGACAGCGGCGTCATCGCCCACGCCCACGATCGACGAGGCGTTTTTCAGTTCGATGTTTTTGGTGAGATGTTCGATCAGACCAAATTCTCCGAGCTGGCCGATCTCTGTGCGTTCCTGACTCATAGTTCCTGTGTATTATTAAGTACGCCAACTAATTCATCGTGTATCCAGCCATTGCTGGCCAGCACCGGATGTTCATAGATGGTAAATGTTTCTCCTTGATGATTGGTCACCTTTCCGCCTGCTTCCGTAACCATGAGGGCGCCGGCGGCACTGTCCCACGGCTCCAGTTTATGTTCGTAGAACCCGTCGAAACGCCCGGCCGCCACCCAACACAGGTCGATCGCAGCCGAACCGATGCGGCGCACCGGCACCCCTTTTCGGACGAAACGCGCAAAGACTTCGAGCGGACCATTCGGTTGATCGAGGTACACATATGGGAATCCGGTCACCAAACAAGATTTGATCACTCTCTTTTCGTTGCTCACCCGGATGGGCTTATCGTTCAGAAAGGCTCCCTTGCCTTTTTCCGCGAAGAATAATTCCTGCAGGTGCGGATTATACACAACGCCCATGATGACCTCTCCGTTTTTTTCGATGCCGATCGAGACGGCGTTCAGCGGTATGCCATGTGCGAAATTCACGGTGCCATCGATCGGATCTACGATCCACTTGTATTCATCGGTTTGTTGAGACTTTCCGGACTCCTCGGCCAGAATCATGTGATCGGGATAAGCGGCGCGGATGACGGAAAGAATGGCCTTCTCGGAGGCGTGGTCGGCTTCGGTAACCAGGTTGTTCACGCCTTCTTTATTGTCGATCCGAAACGTTCCCTGAAAATATCGAAGGATCTCAGCGGCCCCCGCCCGGGCGGCCTCGATCAGTGTAGATTGGAGCATGCGCAAAGATACCTCATCGAATCCCTCGGATGAGTCCCGTATTTTGCCGGGGGATTGAAATGCTTTTACTTCGACGTTCCGGCATGCCCGTGCTTTCCATCATATTGGTCAACTATAAAGTGCCCCATTTTCTGGAGCAATGCCTGCTTTCGGTAGAAGCGGCGTCTGTGGGGCTAGAGGTGGAGGTGATCGTGGTCGATAATGCTTCGGCCGATGGCTCGGTCGAATATCTATCCCCCCGTTTCCCATCCGTTCGGTTTCTGGTATCCGAAAAAAACCTGGGATTTGGGAAGGCTTGTAACTGGGGATTTCGGGAGAGCCGGGGCCGATACATTCTTTTTTTGAATCCCGATACGCTATTGTCGGAAGATGCGCTACGCAAATCGATCGAGTTCCTGGAATCTAAGCCCGAAGCTGGAGCCATCGGTATCCGGATGATCGATGGGTCGGGAAAATTTCTACCCGAATCCAAGCGTGCGTTCCCCCACCCCGTTACCGCATTCTATAAAATGATCGGTCTGTCCGCCTTGTTTCCGAGATCCCCCCGATTGGCTCGATATTATTTAGGTCATTTATCTGCTCGGGAAGATCACCCTATCGATGTGGTGGCCGGCGCTTATTTTTTGACCAGGCGATCGGTATTGGAGCAAGTGGGAACATTCGATGAACAGTTTTTTATGTACGGGGAGGATATCGATTTGAGCTATCGGATCCAGCACGCAGGCTATACCAATTACTATTTTTCCGGCTCTACCATTCTTCATTTTAAGGGGGAAAGCACCCAAAAGCAACACTTCCGCTACGTCAAGCTTTTTTATGGGGCCATGCGGGTATTTGTACAAAAACACCGGCTGCACAACGGCCTTTTTACGCTGGGCATCCAGGGGGCGATCGGTTTGCGGGCGATGATCGCATGGCTGCGGCGGGGCATTGACCAGATCAGCATACCGGTATTCGATTGGGTGTGGATCCTTGCCACTTTTATTGCAGTTCGCATTGGATGGTCGGCTTATGTTCGACCGGATGTTCAATACCCCGAGAACCTCACGCTTCCCATTATCTCCTATGCGCTGTTCTTTTTTCTTGTCACTTTGTTTGTCGGATCCTTTCGCACGCCCTTTCGATGGCGAAACTTTTGGAAGGCTGCGATTTGGGCAACGGGACTCTTGCTGATCACCTATTCTCTCTTGCCGGAATCGTACCGATACTCCAGAGGAATCGTGTTATTCGGCTCCGTTTTTTCCGTTGTGATCTTGGCGCTCTGGCGCCTGCTCTTGTTAAAGCTTCAACTGATCTCTCGTTCGACCGAAGCAAGATTGCAATTTCCTGTTCTTCTCGTTGGGTCTGTGCAAAGTAGCCACCACATCCAACAACTTTATCCGGAGCAGCCCGCGGCCGCATTTATCCAATTGGAACCCGATTCCTCTCCGGAGCAACTGAGCCGGAGTCTGAAGGAATACAACCAATTGATCCGGTTCAGTGATGTGGTCTTCTGTATTGGCGACTTGTCGCACCAACAGATGTTTTCATTGATGGAGCAGTTTGGAAGACGGTTCTCCTACCGTTTTTTCGCACCCGGCGCATCGAGTATTCTCCCGCTGCGGAAAAGCTGATTGATTATCTTCGCACTGGCTGATTCTTCTTTCATGGCGACCATCATTGATATCAAACTGCCTCGGGCTTTGGCTGCCGCTTTGCGGATCCCGGAAAACAATGCCCGCCGCCAGCAACTGCGGGTGTTGCGGAAACTCTTGCGCAAAGCCCGATTCACCGAATTTGGTCAGCATCACCGATTCGACGAGATCCTTCTGAGCCGACACATCGGAAAAAGCTTTCAGGAGCAAGTTCCCCTCCACGACTACAATGCCATTTATGAAAAATGGTGGAAAAAGACACTGGATGGTGTTCCGGACGTAGCCTGGCCCGGAAAGATCAAATATTATGCCCTGAGTTCGGGCACTTCCGAGGCGGCCAGTAAATACATTCCCGTGACACAGGAGATGGTGCGGAGCAATATGATCAACTCGGTGCGACAACTCATCAGTATCATTCGCTACGAAGAAGCCAACCGTCGGGCAATGACCAAAGGATTTTTAATGCTCGGCGGCGCCACCGATCTACAAAAAGGCAAAGCAGGTTGGTACGCCGGCGACCTGAGCGGCATTCTTGCCAAGAAGCGGCCATTTTGGTTTCAGACCTTTTATAAACCGGGCGGACGGATCGCCGCCATCTCCAACTGGAACGACAAACTGAACGAGATCGTTGAACACGCGAAAGAATGGGACATTGGATATATCGTTGGGGTACCTGCCTGGTGCCAGATGTGCATGGAAATGATCATCGAGCATTATAAACTGAAGAACATCCATGAGATCTGGCCCAACTTCAGCTTTTTCGTCCACGGTGGCGTAGCCTTTGAACCCTATAAAAAAGGATTCGAGAAGTTGCTGGGTAAACCCATCGTGTATATCGAGAATTATTTATCCAGCGAAGGCTTTATTGCATACAAGACCCGCGAGCACGCCAAGGGGATGCAGCTGATCCTCAACAACAACATTTTTTTTGAATTCATTCCGTTCGATGAAAAGAATTTTGATGCGGAAGGCAATCCTCGACCGGGGGCGGAGACCAAAATGATCCACGAGGTAGAGGCCGGAAAGGAATATGCCCTGCTCATGAGCACCAATGCCGGTACCTGGCGCTATCTCATTGGAGATACGATCCGATTTGTGGACCTGGAGTATCATGAAGTAGTGATTACGGGTCGGACCAAACACTTCCTGAGTTTGACCGGCGAGCACCTCAGTGTTGATAATATGAACAAGGCCGTGGAGCAAGTAAGTCGCGAGTTCAATATCAGCATCCCGGAATACACAGTAGTCGGGTTCCCGTACGAAAATTTCTTTGCGCACCGCTGGTATGTTTCAACGAACGACTCGGTCGATCCACAAGCGCTGCGCAACCGAATCGACCGTATTCTTCGTGAGATCAATGACGATTATGCGACCGAACGCGATAGCGCCCTTAAAGAAGTTTTTCTGGAGGTATTGCCCGAAGAAATATTTCTTCAATTCATGGAGGAGAAAGGGAAGATCGGAAGCCAACATAAATTTCCCCGAGTGATGAAGGGCAAGATGTTGGCCGACTGGGAAGCATTTTTAAGCCGCCGTTGACACCATGCCAGCCACTGCACCCCCTACCACCCCTTCGATCAGCCTTCGCCAACGATTGTGGCGCGTCGCCAAACGGGTCTTTTATTTTTTATTTGTCTTTCACCTCACATATGTGATCTTGTTGCGTTGGATCGATCCGCCCATTACGATCACCCAACTCACCAATTGGGTGCAGGGAAATGGGTTGAAGCGAGATTATGTCGACGAATCGAAAATCTCTGCGCAGGCAATGCTGGCGGTGATGGCTTCCGAGGATCAGCTCTTTCACGAACATTCCGGATTTCTTTGGGATCGAATTCGACAGGCCCTGAAGCACAATGAGCGTCGGCCCGACAAGCTCCGCGGCGGCAGCACCATTAGTCAGCAAACAGCAAAAAATGTATTTCTCTGGCAGGGCCGAAGCTATTTACGAAAAGGACTGGAGTTCTATTTTACATTTTTGATCGAATTGTTCTGGGGAAAGCAGCGAATCCTCGAAGTCTATCTCAATGTGATCGAAATGGGGCGAGGGGTGTTCGGCATCGAAGCGGCCGCCCGGCACTATTTTAATAAACCAGCCAGCCGACTCAATCGTCAAGAAGCCTCACAGATCGCAGCGATCCTTCCCAGCCCCAAACGCTACAAGATCAAACCCCTTTCCAACTACGTGGCTGCCCGTTCTCGTTTCATCCAAACGCAGATGAGTTACATCGCACCCGTTCCGGAGATTCAAAAACTGATTCGCGCTGCAGCAAAAGGAACCTACTGAGTGACGGTCAAATGAATTTTTCGGCTGTTGTGTGTGGGTGGAAGTCCGGCCGCATTCAAGGCGAAGACCAAAACGTATTCTCCGGGTGCCAACGAGTTTTTTGCCCGAACAGTAAAAAATTCCCCATCGCTGGAAGGATACCAGAATCTTTCAGGTAGCATCCAATCTTCCAACCATTTTCCTTTTTGAAAAACACCGATGCGGCATCCCCGGATCTGTCCGCCCCGAGGGGGCGAATAAAAATATCCGTAAAAAAGTATCGAATCTCCGGATCGAGATTCGAGGCGATCTGTAAGGGGTTCGAACCAATACTTGGAAGTGCCTTGAAACGAAGAATCGATCCGATAACCGACCCAGCCCAAGGGGGTTTGGATGGAATCGGTGAATCGATGCATATCATATATATCTACAATGGCGACCGACTTCCCTTGCAGGGAATCTTCGATGGGCCAGAAATTATAATTGCTTCGGCGCTCGCGGTAAAAATTCAGGGAGTGGGTGATCTGTCCCGAGTAGAACGCGTATTTGGACGCACGTTGATATGAATTCAACCAAACAACGGGGAGTCCGTTGGTTCGTTGGTTCAAACTATCCGGCCAGCCCTTCCAACTATGAAAGCGGGAAGCGATCGCTTTGGATGGAACAATATCCACCATCAAGCCAACACGAAGGGCCAGTATAAGCAGCAGGCTCGGCGGCAGTAGTCGATAGAGTGTTTTTTGCCAGGCGATCTTCTCTGTCAGGTAGCGGTGTGAAAGCAGGATCAGGGGGATAAGTGCGGGGGCGGTCCAGTTGCCTTCCACTCGTCCTCGGAAAGAGCTCAGCAAAAAGAATGCGTAAATGCCGATGGCAGTAAACCGACACGCGCGCTCAAACGGGTTGCTCGCTCGGTATAAAAAAGCGGCGGGAAGGAGTAAGAATCCGATGAGTGGTCCCGGTAATATCATTTGTCCCACCACATACTCGATCGTGTAAGCGAGTTTATAGGGGTTTACGTTGCTTTCTTGCAGGTGGTAGCGAAAGCTGACCCAATCGTGTTGAAATTGCCACCATAGGTGTGGAATAAACAATCCCAGTGCCACGATTCCGGCTACGTATACTCGCGGATTTCTCAGCAGCTTGAGGTTCGAGCTGACGATGAACAGCAGGATCAGTACACCGTGGTATTTGCTGTATAGCAAGAGGGCGGCTACGATTCCCAGTGCGATCGTGTTTATCCAGGTTTCATTTTTTAAATAGCGATCGTATCGATAAAAAAGCAGGGTGGTGAAAAACAGCAGGGGGATATCGGGTACGGCCAGTATGCCGCCGATTTGGAAGGCGATCATGGAGAGTACGATCGAATAAAAAAGACGTGGGTCGTTTTGCCGTGTCAATTTTTCGAGAAGCCAGATCGTGCCGGTGGAGAGCAGGACGCAGAGCAGGCGAACGCCCAGTTCGTTCGGGAAGAGAAAATATCCTGTACGAATGAGCAGGGCGGTCATCGGCGGATGATCGAAATACCCCCAATCGAGGTGTTGACTGAATACCCAGTAGTAGGCTTCGTCGTCGAGCAGTTCGGTTTGGCTGGCCTGGATCAGTGCGACCACCAGCCAAAGCAGGTAGAAGAGCGGATGGAAGGATCGGTTGGGCGATGCATTCATCCTTACGAATTTAGGGTGGATGCGGCAAGTATCTTATCGACCGCGCGGATGGCAGATCGTAATCTTTCCTCGCCGGTGCCGGTAACCAGGGACCAGGGAGTGGATTGGTTGATGAGCAGGTCTTGATACATCCGAAACAGGGTTTGCCGGGTTTTGATGTCGGGATATTCGCGCAGCTCGTCTTTTGTCCACGGCAGGTCCACATCACAGAGCAGATAGAGATCGTATTTTCTCTTCAGGATGTTATCGAGCACGAACCGATGGCATTTCCCGAAAACAAATTCACCCCACACTTTCATCACATACATATCGGTATCGATGAACAGTGGAATATTGCCACCGCTTTCGAGCAGGGGCAGTGATTCAATCTCGAGTTGGTTGGTGTATTCGTCTTCCAGCTGGAGTTGACCTTCTGCGATGGTCAGCAGGTCTTCGAAGCTGTATTGGGTTCCGTTTTGCAGGAGCCAGGTGCGGGCATATTCGGGGCACCAGCGGGTTTCGTAGTGTTGGGCGAGTTGTTCGCAGAGGGTGGATTTACCGGTGCTTTCCGGTCCGAGTATAACGACTTTACGGATCATGTGCGGGCACGTTTTTTCCATTCGTTCAATCCGGCTATGGCCAGGAACAGGAGGACCAAATAATACAGGCTGGTTACCTTTAAATCTTTTATGTAGTACAGAGGAATGGAGCATAGGTTGGTCGCGATCCACCAGTACCAGCTTTCCACTTTTTTTCGCGTCATCAGCCACATACCGGTGAAGGCGGTGGCAGCGGCCAGTGCATCGGCCCAGGGAATGGCACCCTCGAAGAAGGAGGTCTTGAGATATTGTATACTGAAAAACAAAATGACAAAGCAGCTGAGGAAGAATATGAGTTGCCCCACGATCAGTGCTCGGTTGCTAAAGCTGATTTGCAGTATGGCCTGCTGTTGGGTGTCGCGACGGGTCCATTGATACCAGCCGTACAAACTCATGGCGCTGTAATACAGGTTAACGCTTGCTTCTCCTGCCAGGTGTGCCTGGAGGCTGATCCAAATATAAAAAAGGGTGTTAATCAGGCCGATCGGGTATACCCACACCGATTCTTTTTTGCTGAACCACACACTGATAATTCCTGCCAACGCGGCTATGATCTCCAGGGGATTTTCCCACATAGGGTGCAAAGGTAGTTGGTATGGACTGATGCCCGTCAGACAATACGATGTATATCGTCATTGATGAACGTAGGTGTGACGAGTAGTTTGCGGCTCATTCATCATCAAAACTCAAACTCATGAAAAAACATTTTTACACTTGGGTCCTGATCATTTTACCCCTTTTCATGTGGGCACAGGAGGATAAGTCGGCCTCGCCTGAAAAGTATCAATACCTGGCGGTGCACGTGGGTGCCGGATTTCCGGTAGGTGATTTTGGCAGCAATACGATCTCTAATGAAGAGGCGGGATTTGCCAAGACCGGCTTAAATGTTGGGGTGCAGTATGGATACAAGCTCGGAAAGAATTTAGGACTAGGTGCCGGCGCTTTTTACAACTTTTTCAATGCTGCTAAAACAGTGACCGTTCCGGATAACGGCGGATCGATCAGTGTCAGCCTGGACCACTGGCAGTATTTTGGATTGACGGTTGGTCCGGTCGTTACCCTTGACCTCGACGACCAGGTGAGCTTGGATCTTCGTGCCATGGCGGGTGTCGCTTCTGCCAATGCGCCTCGGGTGAAATATCAGGGCAATGCCTTGCTGAAAGAGGACTGGAGTACGACCCCTGTCATGCAAGGAGGGGCCAACATTCGGGTGAAGACCAATAATTCCCGGATCTACATTTTTGCCAATGCCGACTTTACGTATCTCGAACCTGATTTTACGATTACATCCTATGATGACTCCTTCACGGAAAAAATCAAACAGCGGATGTCCGTGTTGAATCTGACCGGTGGTGTGGGTTTTAGACTCTGACCGGATATATACCCTGTTTGTACGAATCTCCCGGGCAACCGGGAGATTTTTTTTGGGGATGGAGAAAAATTATTCGGACTCGGCAACGACCTCCTGCACTTCAGGGATCATTCGTTTCATCATGCCCTCAATACCTGCTTTCAGGGTGATCATCGAGGAGGGACAACCGCTGCAGCTTCCCTGCATGGCGAGGCTAACGGTTCCGTTCGAGTAGCTTTTGAATTGGATGGCACCTCCGTCCATTTCCACGGCCGGGCGAACATAGTTGTCGAGTAATTCTTTGATGCGTTTCACCACATCATCGTCATCGGCCGATACTTCATTGCTGCTTTGCTGGGTACGGCGCTGGGCCATTTCCTCTTCGTTGATCACCGGCTTTCCCTCTTCCAAATAATCTTTCAGGAATTGGCGAATGGAAGGGATCACATCATTCCAATCCGTTTCAGTGGTCTTGGTCAGTGTCACAAAATTGCTGGCGATGAACACAGCCTTGATGAAAGGAAATCCGAACAACTCCGTAGCCAGGGCCGACGGAGTAGCGGATTCAACATCGGGGAAATCAGCACTTTTACCCGGGTACAGAAGCTTGTTGGCGACAAACTTCATCGTCTCCGGATTGGGCGTCATCTCGGTATATATACTGATTATGGGATTACCGGTCTTTATCATAGAGATAGATTCTAGAGTGTAAAATTAACTAAAAAGTAGAGCTTTTGCATAGGGAGCAGAGACCCCTCAACCTTCAACGCTCAACCCCTAACGCTCCGCCTTCTTCCATCTCCGGACCAGTGCGTAAACGACGGTCAGCCCGGACAGTATGGCGACCAGCCAGGTATTTCGGCAGGCGGGGTCGTGGCGGGTAAGGGCTGGATGATTGAACAAAAGCAAGAGGGTAATTCCTGCCAACCAGATGTATTGGGTAGTATGCTCTTTTAAGATCCAGCGCTTCCAGTTGAACTCCATGCTCCCGAGCGTCTGGGAGAGTCCTTGTAGCCTTGGCCACCAGCGGTTCACATCTTGGCAGTACCGGTCGAAGCCGGGGCCAAACTTTCCCCGCAGAAAATTCTCTTCGGCCAGCACGATGGCTTGGTAGATGAACAGGAAAAGAGGGATCATAATGGCCACGTAGTAGAGGGAGTTGGCCAAGATGCCCACGCCCAGCAGCATGCCGATGTTGCCCACATAGAGGGGGTTGCGACAATGCTTAAAGATCCCTTCGGTCACGAGTCCTTCGGCATAGGGTTTTCCCTCTTTTCCGCCCCGAACGATGTAAGCCAATCCGATGGTGAGTCCGCGTACCAATTGCCCGAGTACGGTAATGAGTAGTCCGATACCGATGGCCCATCCTTCTTTTCCGGGCGGGAACAAGCGGGGGGAAGGGAGAAACAGGGCTGCATAGAAGGCGATGAACAGCCAGTTGCGGTGTTTGAAGAAAAAATTACCGAGGGAAACCATGCGTTTATTTTTTCACGGCGATCAGTCCCGCGAAGTTGTACCACTTGAAGAAAACTTCGCAGTGGGCGAATCCTTGATCGCGCAAAAGGGTGATGTTTTCGCTGAGTTTGTAGGGGACGAGCACATTCTCCAGCGCTTCTCGTTTTTGGGAGATCTCCATTTCGCTGTAGTCGTTGCGGCGTTTATAATCGTAATAGTAACGGATGAAGTCGCGGTTGTAGCGGCTGTCTTCGGCCAGGATCTTTTCCACGAGGATCAGGGCGCCGCCGGGAACCAGCCCCTGGTAGATGTCGCGGAGCAGTTTTTCACGATAGATGGGCCGCACGAATTGCAGGGTCAGGCAAAGCACGACCACCGAGGCGTTGTTGATCTGTACGCCCTCACCGAGGTCGGAACAGCGCAGGTCATAGTTCCGGGAGAATCCGATCTCCATCAACTTGGACTTGCACTTATCAAGCATTTCCTGGGAGTCGTCGATGCCGACGAATCGGATATTGGGATCAACCAGGGTGTCCATCCCAATGAGGGTGGTGCCGGTGGAGCAGCCCAGGTCGTACACGTCGGTCCCCAATTGGGCATGGTCGGCCGCCAGCTCGGCCATCATCCGTTGGATCTCCCCGTAGAAGGGGACCGAACGGTTCACCATATCGTCAAAAACCTTGGCCACATTGGCCCCAAACTTGAAATCGCTGGCTTTTTCGATCTCGGTTCGGAAAACCTGGTCTTTCCCCATAGTGTTAAAATTCAGTTGCAAGGTAGCGATAAAACGGGGCGGACTCTTGCGCAGGGCTTATATTTGTGCCGAATTTTGCCCCTTAGTGTGAATTTATTATCCAATACACTCTAATAATCAAAACAGAAAACCATGCCATTCCGTTTCTACCTTTTTTCCCTTCTGCTCCTGGGTTCCATGAGCGCCTGTGTCAGCAGCAAGAAACTGAAATCAGCCCAGGCTGATCTGGAAGCCCTGCAAGGGAAGTACAAGACCCTCGAGACCGATCTGAGTGATTGCGCCACCGAGAAAGCCACCCTGGCTCGTCAAAAAGAGGCCTGTGAAAGAGAAAAGGCCCTGATGGCCAACAAGGTGAATGAGCTGAACGGCCAGATCGATTTTCTCAAGCAAAACAACAACCAGGCGATCAAGCAACTGGAAACCATGTCGGTGATCTCCAGCCAACAGGCAGAGAGCATCCGGAAGTCTATGGAGAATATGGGCGCGAAGGATGCATACATCCAAACCCTGCAACAGCAAATGGCCAAGAAGGATTCCATGAACATGGCTCTCGTGATGAACCTTAAGGGTGCTATTGGCAACTTGGACGATCAGGATATCAACATCAAGATCGACAAGGGGGTTGTCTATATCGATATTTCCGATAAGCTCCTGTTTACCACTGGCAGCTACGACATCACAGAAAAAGCAAAAGGCGTTCTGGGTAAAGTGGCCACGGTGCTGAAAAATCAACCCGACCTGGAGTTCATGGTGGAAGGACATACCGATAACATCGGCTTCACCTCCAGCGGCCCCATCAGCGACAACTGGGATCTGAGTGTGAAGCGTGCTACCACCGTGGTTCGACTGCTGCAAAAACAATACGGTCTGGATCCGGCCAAGATGGTTGCCGCCGGTCGTGGTGAATACAGTCCCGTTGCCGATAACTCAACCAAAGAAGGAAAAGCTGCCAACCGCCGCACGCGTATTGTGGTGCTGCCTCAGCTGGATCAGTTCTTCAAGTTGTTGGAAACACCCAAGTAAAGTTGAGAAGATGAGAAGATGAGAGGGTGAGCTCACCCCCTCATCTTCTCATCCCCTCCTCTCTAAACATTCTTCTCTTCCTCAAACGCTCCGCTCTCCCGATTCTTTCGCACGTTTCCTGCTACAAAGTAGCGTCCGTTCATCGCTACATATACACCTGGTGGCAAGGTTTGGGCAAAGGCCAAGGCCGAACCCAGGTTGAATAATCCGTCGGAACTACCAAATTTTATAGGGATCATGGCGCCGGTGAGCACGATGGTCTTTCCCGCCACCTGTTTTTGTAAGTAAGCAGCCGTATCGGCCATGGTATCCGTTCCGTGGGTGATGACGATCCGGTCCTCTTCACAATTTTTACATTGATGGGCGATCAGCTCACGGTCCTCATCCGTCATCTCCAAACTATCGATCATCATCAGGGTGCGGATCTCTATGTCCAACCGCGAACGCCCCAGTTCCAACAGATCATGCAGGTGCGTATCCTTAAAATACAATTGTCCGGTCAACTCATTGTATTCCTTATCAAAGGTTCCTCCGGTAATGAAAACGCGAATGCCCATAAGCCAGCTTTCGCCAAAGTTAAATCAATCGACCGGGAACGAACACTTGTTGGGATCGGCCTTGCGGCAACGAAAAATAGACAAACGAAAAAAATCACTCTTCCAACCCGGTACATTTGCAAAACAAAAGGCCCCTCCGTGGAAACGGAAGGGCTCTAACGATTGCTTGCCATATGAAAAAGAGGTAATGGTCGTTGGGTCGCCGCGGATCATCCTTCACGATCCAAAAGTAGACGCCCGTCGCTCGCCCTCCAATCCAATTTTTGGTGCAATCGGGGATGGCAACCCGGGGAATAAAATGCTGAAACACTTTGCCATCAGGGGTTTCAGCGAAACTCGCATATGATGTCCAACCGCTTGGTCGACTCGCTGTTCATGCTCATCAAATCGCTGGAAAAAGCGGAGAAAAGGCATTTTAAGCTTTACATACATCGCTCCTCCGCCCGTTCGGGCGAATTGAAGGTGGTGCGCCTCTTCGATCTGATCGACCGGCAGAAGTCTTACAACGAGGAGTTCCTCCTCAAACGGATGACGGGCGTCACCAAATCACAACTGGCCAATCTCAAAACTCATTTGTATCGTGAGATCCTGGCCAGTTTGCGGTTGTTGAAACGAACCGATAGCATCGACCTTGAGATCAACGAGCTTTTTGATTATGCTCACATCCTCTATAAAAAAGGATTGCTACTTCCCAGCCTGCGCATGTTGGAGCGGGCTAAGGAGTTGGCTCGGACCTACGACAAGATCAACATCCTTCCCCAATTACTTTCGCTCGAAAAACGCATCGAAGGATTGCACATCACCCGACAGGTCGAATTTCGGTCGGAAGAGATCGTACGGGAATCGACCGAGGTAACCGAACGCCTCCATCGAGTGTCGCAGCTTTCTAATCTTTCTCTCAAACTATTCAGCTGGTTCGTTCAGAACGGACATGCGCGGGATCGGTCCGACGAGTCCGCCATCCGCTCGTTCCTGCAAGAACACCTGCCTGCCGATGCCTGGACGTACACGGGATTTTACGAGCGACTGTATCTCTACCAAAGCCTGAGCTGGTATGCGTTCATACGCCAGGATTTTCTCCAATACTATCGTTATGCCCGCAAATGGGTCGACCTGTTTCAGGAGGATCCCAGTCGAATTCGAATCGAGACCGGTCATTATATCAAAGGACTCCACACCCTGCTCAACGCCCAGTTCGATCTCCGCCACCTCCTTGCCTTTCGTCAAACCATCCGGCAACTGGAAAAACTCTCACAAACCAAACGGATTCAGGCAAACGAGAACTTTCGAATGCAGTGCTTTCTGTACTTGAGCACGGCCCGGATCAACGGGCATTTCATGGAGGGCAGTTTTGCCGCCGGAATGAAACGGATCCCGGCGATCGAATCCGAGTTACAGGGCCTGGCCCTTTTTACGGACGCTCATCGGTTACTGGTGTTGAACTACAAATTCGCCATGCTTTGTTTTGGAAGCGGGGAATATGGTCGCTGTATCGATTACCTACGAAAGATCATCGACGCACCCTCACATCTTCGGTATGACCTGCAGTGCTATGCTCGCCTCCTGCATCTGCTGGCCCATTATGAGCTGGGGAATGATGAATTGATGGACACGTTGACCAAGTCAACCTATCGTTTCCTCGCTAAAATGAAGAACCTTACTGCCATTGAAGTGGCCATGTTCCGCTTTCTCCGCCGATCACTTCCTCTCTCGCCCCGCAAACTCAAACCGGAACTGGAAAAATTCCTGGAGGAGATCCGCCACCTGGAACGGGATCGGTTCCAAACCCGTGCCTTCGCCTACCTTGATATCATCTCCTGGCTTGAAAGCAAGGTGCAGGGCCGTCCGATGGCTGCCGTCATCGCCGACAAGCTCCGGCTCAACAAACGGGCCTGATTTCATAAGGCTTCGTCAAATTAATCCACATTTCTCGCCTCGCTGTCTTTTCCCACTAACTTGCGACTCATGTCGGCCTATTTGAACGGATTGAACGATCGCCAGCGCGAAGCGGTATTGCATAAGGATGGTCCCCAAATGATCGTAGCCGGCGCCGGCAGTGGCAAGACCCGTGTACTCACCACCCGCATCATTCATCTGATGGCCGAACACAAGGTGGATGCGTTCAACATTCTCGCGCTCACCTTTACCAACAAAGCCGCGCGCGAAATGAAAGAGCGCGTTGAACATATACTTGGCTCCGGCGAAGCCAGAAATCTTTATATCGGCACGTTTCACTCAGTGTTTGCCCGTATTCTTCGGTTTGAAGCCGATAAAATCGGATACCCCCGGCATTTTACCATCTACGATACCGATGACGCCAAAAGCGTTTTAAAAGCCGTGATCCATGAACTGAATCTGGACGACAAGCACTACAAACCCTCGACGGTATACAACCGCATCTCTGCGGCTAAAAATGCGCTCATCGGCCCTGACGAGTACCGGAATGATTATGGCATCCAGCAGGAAGATCTACGCGCCAATCGTCCCATGCTCGGCGAGATCTTCGACCGATACGCCAAGCGATGTTTCAAGAACGGTGCGATGGACTTTGACGATCTCTTATTGAAATTTTATGAACTCTTACGCAACGTGCCGGAGTGTTTGGCGCGCTACCAGCACAAATTCCGCTACATCCTGATCGATGAGTATCAGGACACCAACCCGGCCCAATACGAGATCATCAAATTGCTCGGTGCCATGCACGAGAATGTTTGTGTGGTGGGCGACGATGCCCAAAGCATTTACAGCTTTCGTGGCGCTACCATCCAAAACATCCTGCAGTTCCAAAAAGATTACGATCAGGTGAAAGTCGTCAAGTTGGAACAAAACTATCGCAGTACGCAGAACATTTTGGAGACCGCCAACCAGGTGATCCGTCAAAACAAAGGACAGATCGAAAAATCCCTTTTCACCGAGAACCAATCCGGCGAAAAGATCCGATTGATCCGTACCATGACCGACAACGACGAAGGCAAACTCATAGCCGATACCATTCAGGAACACAAACTCCGCTACCATTATCAGAACAAGGACTTCGCCATTCTTTATCGAACCAACGCCCAAAGCCGTGCCTTTGAAGAAGCCTTGCGGCGCATGGGATTGCCCTACACTATATACGGCGGCATCAGCTTTTACCAGCGAAAAGAAGTAAAAGATCTGGTGGCGTATTTGAGGCTGACCGTAAATCACAAGGATGAAGAGGCACTCAAGCGCATCATCAATTATCCTGCTCGGGGCATTGGGAAAACCACCCTCGACAAGCTCATTCTTCTCGCCAATAACACCAATACCTCGGTTTGGGAGATCTTGCTGAATGCCCGCGATCATGGGTTTCGGGCCGGTACCCTCACGGCACTGGAAGATTTCACCACCATGATCCGCAGTTTTCAGAGCATGCTGGCCAACAGCAATGCATACGACTTGGCTTTTCATGTGGGAAAACAGACCAACCTGGTCAAGGAGTTGTTCAATGATAAAAGCACGGAAGGCGTGCAGCGGTATGAGAACATTCAGGAGTTGCTGAACTCGATCAAGGAATGGACGGAGAGTCCTGATACCGACGACGGCGAGCTGGTCGATAAAAGTCTGGGTGCTTACCTCCAACAGATCACCTTACTCACCGATGCCGACGAAGCCGATGCCAATGCCGATACGGTGAAGATGATGACGATCCATGCTGCAAAGGGCCTGGAATTTCGCGGGGTGTTTGCCGTCGGACTCGAAGAAATGTTGTTCCCCAACGCCATGGCCATCAATACCCGAGAGGAGCTGGAGGAAGAACGTCGTTTATTTTATGTGGTGATCACCCGAGCCAAGGAGCGGTTGTGGATCACCTATGCCAATACGAGGTATCGTTTCGGGCAGTTGGTGCAAAACGAGCCCAGTCGCTTTTTGGATGAGATCCCCGCCGAACGAGTGGAACGTTCATCCGTGGGCCATTCGGCTACCCCCGGAACCCGATGGGGTGGTGCTGCGGCCAATCAGCGAATGCGGGGGTGGAGAACATCCGATGATGGGGAGTCGAGCCGACCTCAATCGCAGTCAAAATCTTATTATCAAGAAAAATCTTCTCCGGAAGCCGCTGGCTGGAAACCCGTTAAACCTACTGCTCCCAAGGTCGTGGCGCATACTCCCACACCCGATTTTGAACCCAGCGATACCTCCGATCTGCAAGTGGGACAGCGGGTAGAACACCAAAAATTTGGTTTTGGCGAAGTCGTAAAAATGGAAGGATCGGCCCACAATCCCATCGCAACGGTCCATTTCGAAAAAAACGGTGAAAAAAAGATCATGCTGCAATATGCGAAGCTTCGCATCGTGCCCTGACCTTTTTCAAACCTTTACTCGACCGGTTCGTTATCTTCCAATTATGGAACAAGGCTGGGACCCTCAAATAAGCCGTTTTTTTGTACGGATCATCAATGCCTTGGCGTGGACCCTCATCTGGATGATCGGTTCGGCCACGGCCGGGTTCTACTTCGGACTGGCCTTCCCCGAACGGTATCCCTTCTGGGTTTGTTCGATCTACTATCTCTGTGTAGCCCTTGCGCTTTTTGGATTGGTTCGTTATTTGTTTCGATTGAGAGCCGCGAAGTAGGGGGTCTGCGTAGCGGACTTAACTGCTATGATCCTTTACGATCACCCATACCCCCTTGATCTTTTTCAGCAGAAGGGTGTAGTGTCCGCTCAGGTCGCCGATGGTGCGTTTGAGGTGCCATTTTCCTACTACAGAAAAGTAGTTTTTGGAGAGCGGTTTCATTTCGAGTAGGGTGAAGGTGAGTTCGCCCATTGCCGTTTTATCGGGGTATCCTTTTTTGTAATTGTCCAGCGTTTGCTGCCAGCCGTAGGTGATACCGGATTTACCAATGAACATCAGGGAATCGTTTTTCCAGTAGCCTTCCATAAAGCCTTCCACATCTCCCCGATTCCAGGCGGCTGTTTGTTTCGCTAACAATGTCCGAATCTCCGCCTCCTGCCCAAAAGCCTGAAACGACATCAACCCCAACCAAACCGCAACAATAAACTTCATAACCAAAAACTTTAAACTATCCAAACTCCCAAACTTAAAGACTACTCATCTACTCATCCCCTCATCCTCTCAACCCTAGTGCTCACAATCCTCCTCATGCCCATGGTCATGCACGCGACAAGCCCGATAATTCTGCACATGTGCCACTATGATCAGTATAACGGCCGGCACCAGCAGCCAATTCTCGTAGCGGATGAAAAACTGCTTGGTGATCAAGAAGGCCGAGCCGATATAAAATAAGATCAAGGGCTGAAGGCGATGGTGGTGTTTTTTAAACCCATGCCAAAGGGAAAAGGTTCCAATGCCTACGGCTAAGCCGATCATCCCCACCTCGAACCAAACATTGTGAATGATATTGATCCCGAAAAGGGGAAGCGAACTGAAAAACAGGGGTAAGAGGGCACAGTGGATGGCACAGGCCAGCGAGGCCCCGATTCCCCAGGCATCCCAATTGATCTTTCGGAACATATAACGAAAGTACATAAAAGCAACGCTGTTGCAAAACAACCCCCGACTGTTTTGTACCTTTGTAATCTTATGTCAAAAAAGGGTTGGATCTATTTTGGTTTTTTCGGCGGACTGATCGGGCTGTTCTATTTTGCCCTGACACAGCTGATTCCCGGTTTTTCGACGCCGAAGGTGACACCCGTTAGCTATGTACGGCCCTTTCAATTTCAAAATCAGGATGGTCAGCCGGTAACGGAAAAAGATTTTCTGGGCAAGGTTTATGTCACGGAGTTCTTTTTTACTACTTGTAAGGGAATTTGTCCCCGCATGAACAACAACATGCGCACCGTATATGAGGCGTTTCAAAACGAGCCCGACTTCAAGATCCTTTCACACACTTGCGATCCGGATACGGATTCGGTACCACAGCTTAAGAAATACAGTGATTCCATGCAGGTTGATACCCGACGCTGGGTGTTCGTGACCGGCAGAAAAGACAGTTTATATACGGCGGCCCGCGTGAGTTATACCATCGACGACCCGGCCAACAATCCCGCGAATATCGAGGATGATTTTTTGCATACGCAGTTCTGGGCGCTGGTGGATCAAAACGGGGATGTTCGGAAGGTCATTGACGGACTCAAACCTTCCGAGGTGAAGGAGTTGATCGAGTCGGCCCGTAATTTGCTTCGGAATCCGCCCCTGAAAAAATCATAACATGGCCTCGGGACGACAAAAAGAATCCGCTGCACTGCTGAAAGCCCATGGACTCAGTGTAACCGACGGGCGAAAAGACATCCTGAATCTTTTTCTTAGCCGAAAAGGAGCGCTGGCGCATGCCGACATCGAAAAAAAACTTGGCGATCGTTACGATCGCGTAACGATCTATCGTACGCTACAGTCCTTTGTGGATAAAGGATTGATCCATTCGATTCCCACAAAAGATAACAGCATTCGCTATGCGCTCTGCAAGGACGAATGTGCGTCGGGTCACCACCATGATCATCATATCCATTTCGTTTGCAAACGCTGTGAACATACTTATTGTCTCGATGAAGTCGCCACCCCCTCGGTCAAATTACCGAAGGGTTATACGGTGAGTCAGGTAGAAATGGTGGTTTCGGGTGTATGTCAGTCCTGTCAGTGACCGATCTTTTCCAATTCAGTCTTTACAAAGCGCATCAGTTCACCTATGTAGTTGGACGACAGGTCGAATCGGAGTCCGGCCAGCTCAAATAACTCCGGTAAGGTACGCGTGCCACCCGCCTGCAGGGCTTTTTGATACCGGATCAAGGCTTGTTTCGGATCTTGTTGGTACTGTTGCCACAGGCCGATCGCGCCTAGCTGGGCAATGCCGTATTCGATATAATAAAAGGGTACCTCAAATAAATGCAATTGTCGTTGCCAGAGAAAGGATCGATAGGTTTCTGTTCCCGACACGTCGATCACCGAAGACGTGTAGGTGTTCAGGATCTCCAGCCAAGCCGCTTCTCGTTCCGAACGAGTGTGCCCCGGGTTTAAATAAAGCCAGTGTTGAAACGCGTCAATGGTGGCGATCCAGGGAAACAGCAGAATGACTCGTTCCAGCTGTTGTTGCTTGGCGCGGTTTAATTCTTTTGGGTCCGGGAAGAAAACAGACCAATGGTCCATCGTAAACAACTCCATACTCATACTGGCCACCTCCGCGATCTCTGTCGGGTACTCCTTGAATCCATTTAATTCCAGCGGATGGCAAAGAAAAGAGTGCACCGCGTGTCCGCTTTCGTGTACCATGGTTGTTACATCGTCGAGCGTGCCCGCGGCATTCATAAAAATGAAGGGGGCGCCGGTTTCGGCCAGGGGACAATTATACCCGCCGGGTGCTTTTCCTTTTCGGCTCTCCACATCCAGTCGACCCATCTCTTGCATAGTCGATATACACGCACTAAAGAACGGATCCAATCGCTGCAGGCATCCGATCGTTTTGTCGATCAGATCCTGTCCGGCTTGAAAGGGACGAAGCGGTTGAGTTCCGATGGGCTCGGCTTCTACATCCCAGGGCCGCAATCGATCTACTCCCAATTGTTTGCGTTTTGCTTCCATTAATTCGTTCACCAGCGGCATCACTTGCTCGCGCACGGCCTGATGAAAGAGCTCGCAATCTTTCGGAGAATAATCAAATCGCCCCAGTTCGGCAAAACGATACGACCGATAATCGGCGTGTGCCGTGTTGATGGCGAGCGCTTGTCTTTTCTCTAACAACTCCTCGAACAATGTTTCCAGGGAATCTCGATCTTCCTCGCGGCGCCGAAAAATTTTATGATATACGGATTCCCGAAGCGTACGATCCGGATCCTCCAAAAACTTGGATGCCTGTGCGAGTGTGTATTCCTCTCCGTTGACTTCCACGGTCATCTTTCCGGATATTATGCCATATTCTTGTTGGGCAACGGCCAGCGCCGACAGAATAGGCACATTGGATTCCCGAAACAGCTCAATGTTCTTTCGGACGTTTCGGAGGTAGGTAAAATATTTTTTGGGATCGAGTTCGGATGTAAACGGACAGTCGATCAATTTACGATTCAGTCGGTCGGCCACCGGCTGGATCATTGGCTGGATCGAGGTCATGAAAAACTCGAATGACTGGGTAAGTTTCGGATTCTCGGTGTCACATGTCATGCGGATCTGTCGCCAGCACACTTCCTCGCTGATCACGGACTCAAACTCGCTACAGTCCTTCAGCCATTTTTCCAATTCTTCCTTCGAGTGCAGCGATCTGGACTCTAACTCTTCAAAAAAGGGTGCCAGATCTTCCCACGTATTTATCTGGAATGACTCGGGTAAATAGGACCGGGATTTTTTTTCGATCAGGGGAACCGCCATATTATTCGTTGGTTTCAGGCGCTTCCGGCTCGGTTAGCTTTAATGCTACCTGATGCTTTTGCAAAACGGCAAACCATTTCACCATCTTTTTCATGTCGCTGGCATAGACCCGATCAAAGTCAAATGCCGGGTAAACCGATTGGAAATAGGCCTGGATGGCGGCTGCATCTTTTTCGTTAGGAAGGGGCTTTCCGGCCTTCTCCATTGCCTGAAACACCTCGATCAAATTCGCATTTTCCCCCTGCGTGAACACCTCAATACTCTCTAAATGAGAGAATTGATGGCTGCGGTTGGCGGCAAAGCGGGTTTGACCGTCGTCGAGCCCGCGCACAATGGCTCCGTCCGATTTGGTCGTCAACAATTCAAATAATCCGGGCAGTCCGGAAACAGCCACCAGTTTGTTATAATCCATGAGAGGGGATTTAGCGTTGCAAGATACTCCCGTTTATTGATTGAGGGCGTATTTTAACACCAGGAGACGCAAAAAAGACTCAAATTTGTTGAAATCAAAAGCCTTGTCATGAAAAAGTCTGTTTTCTTCTTGTTCATACTGTCTATTCTTTCCAATCACCTGCTCCAGGCTCAGGGAATGGGTTTTGGACAGCGAGCTACCATTGAAGAAAGAGTAAAGCGCATCACTTCCAAACTCGACAGTGCCTTTTCACTGGATGCCACCCGGATGAGTGCGGTTGATACGGCGCTGAAAGTTCTTTTTCGGCTGCAGGACAGCAAGCGACAAGAAATGATGAGTAGTGGCAGCATGCCCGACCGTGAAACCATGATGGCCGAGATGAAAAAATTCTCGGATGCTCAAGATGATATCATCTCCGCGGTGCTCTCCAAGGAAGAATTTGGGATCTGGAAAGAAAAGATACAGCCTTCGATGCGTCCGCGTGGAATGGGTGGTCCGGGCGGCGGCGGACCCGGACGGGAGCGAAACAATCAGTAAGACAGGCCGTTAATGTGCCGCTAACCAGTTTTTTCCCTCGCCGCATTCGGCGATGACCGGCACGTCATTGGGTAACAGAAGAGCAGATTCCATACAAGAAAGGATCAAGGGTTTTAACACCGCTACTTCTGATTGATGCGCATCGAATACCAGTTCGTCGTGCACTTGTAAGATCATCCGACTTTTCAGCTGCGCCTTTTTCATCTCTGCATGTACTTTTTGCATGGCCAGCTTGATCATGTCGGCAGCCGTACCCTGTATCGGAGAATTGATGGCATTGCGTTCCGCAAAACCGCGGACAGTGAAATTGGATGAAGTGATGTCCTTTAACCAGCGCTTTCGTCCCAGGAGTGTTTGTACATATCCATGTTGTTTGGCAAAGGCGATGGTTTCATCCATATAGCGTTGTATGCCGGGAAATTGTTTCTTGTAATTATCAATGATCTCTTTGGCCTCGGTTCGGGAGATGCCCAGGTTGTCGGCCAGTCCGAATGCACCCTGCCCGTATATGATGCCAAAATTCACGCTCTTGGCCTTGTAGCGCATCTCTTTGGTCACTTCGGATTCTGCCACGTTGTACACTTTGGCTGCGGTGGCGGTGTGAATATCCGTCCCCGAGCGAAAGGCCGTGCACATATTCACATCTCCACTGATGGCGGCTACGATCCGCAATTCAATTTGTGAATAATCGGCTGAGAGTAAAATATATTCTTCGCTTCGGGGAATGAATGCTTTTCGGATCTCTTTTCCCCGATCGGTCCGTACCGGGATATTTTGCAAGTTGGGATTATTGCTGGCCAGCCGACCGGTTACGGCCACGGCCTGACCATAGGTGGTGTGCACTCTTCCTGTTTTCGGGTTGATCAATTCCGGCAGTGCATCCACATAGGTCGATTTCAGTTTGGTCAACTCCCGAAAGGCCAAGATCGAATCTACGATGTCATGTCCCTTCGCTGCCAATTTCAGCAAAACATCTTCCCCGGTTTGATATTGTCCGGTCTTGGTTTTTTTAGCGGAAGGATCCAGCTTGAGTTTATCGAACAACACCTCTCCCAATTGTTTGGGCGAGCCAAGGTTGAATCGTACGCCGGCTTCTTTGTACACTCTTTCTTCGGCAGCTCTGGCTTCCCGATCCAACTCTTTGGAGTATTCATGTAAAAAATCGACATCCACCCGAATGCCCTCATATTCCATATCGGCCAGTACTTTCACCAGCGGATTTTCTACCTGCTCAAAGACTTGAACTACTTCTTTTTGCTGGAGCAGGGGTACGAATTTTTGTTTCAGTTGCAGGGTGATGTCGGCATCCTCTCCGGCATATTCTTTTAGTTTTTCCGGCTCCACGTCGCGCATGTTCCCCTGATTCTTTCCTTTTTTACCGATCAACTCCTCGATGTGAATGGGCTCATAGCCCAGGTATTTTTCACTCAACGCGTCCATGCCGTGTTTTCCTTCCGGCTCGATCACATAATGTGCCAGCATGGTGTCAAAAATGGATCCTGCTATCTCTACCCCCAGCCATTTCAATATCAGCAGGTCGTATTTGATGTTTTGTCCCACCCAGGTCTTTCCCGCATCCGCAAACAAGGGTAGGAAGGGTTCGATCGCTTTTTTGATTGGATCGGCACCGGCGGGGAAGGGCACATACCAGGCCGAACCGGTATGTACCGAAAAGCTGAGTCCTACCAACTCGGCCGTGTTCGCCTCTACGCCGGTGGTTTCTGTGTCAAAACAGATCTCCGCATATTCTTGCAATTCGTTGATCAGCGTCTTTATTTTTTGCGGGGTATCGACCAGTTGATACGTGTGTGGTGTGTTGTGGATGTTTTTGTCCGCCACCAGGTGTACGGGCTCCGCTTCCTCGTCTTTCCGTTGCGGAGCGGCCATTTCAATGATATTTCCAAACAGGTCGGTCTGTACGCCTCGGGGCATCTCTTTTTCAATGACGGTTGGAACGGCGGAGGGGATCTCTTCGCCGAGCAAACGCTTGCCCAATGTTCGAAACTCCAATTCGGTGAACACGGCGCGCAAGGCGTCTTTATTCCATTCTTTCAAACGAAAATTCTCTTCGTGAAACTCGACGGGGACGTTGGTCAGGATCGTGGCCAGTTTTTTAGATGTTAGGGCAAGGCTTTTTCCGTTGCGCACTTTTTCGCCCATGGCTCCTTTGATCTGATCGGCGTTTGCCAATACATTTTCGAGTGTTCCGTATTCTGCGAGTAGCTTAGCGGCGGTTTTTTCGCCTACGCCCGGAATACCGGGAATGTTGTCAACGGCATCGCCCATCATGCCGAGCATGTCGATGACTTGATCGACCGATTTGATATTCCATTTAGCACAGACCTCTTCGGGACCCAGGATCTCAACACCATTGCCCTGATACGAGGGTTTGTAGATCTTGATGTTATTTGAAACGAGTTGTCCGTAATCTTTATCGGGCGTTACCATCAGCACTTCATACCCGGCGGCCTCGGCCTGTTTGCTAAGCGTACCGATGATGTCATCGGCCTCGTAGCCGTCCATTTCTATGATGGGAATGTTGAATCCGCTGATGATGGCCTTGATGTCGGGTACAGCGGCTAAAATATCCTCCGGGGTTTCCTGTCGGTTGGCTTTGTAGTCGGCGTAATCGGCATGCCGCTCGGTGGGGGCTTTGGTATCAAAACAAACTGCGAGGTGCGAGGGCTTTTGTTTGTTGATGAGCTCTACCAGTGCGTTGGTGAATCCGAATTGAGCATTGGTATTCTTGCCGGTGGAGCTGATGCGGGGACTACGGATCAGGGCATAATAAGCCCGAAAGATCAGTGCGAAGGCGTCGAGGAGAAAGACCCGTTTATCCATCCCTCAAATGTACAAACGAGGGGGGCCGAAAGGGGATTATTTTTTCCTTTTTTCGAGGAGATTTTGCAGGGCGATCAGGTCGTCGCGCAGCTTCGCCGCTTCCATGAAATCCATGTCCTTCGCCGCCTTCTCCATGCGTTTTTTCAGCCACCGGGCCTGTTTCTCTAATTGGGGAATGGACAGGTCTTCGACCGACTCCTCATACAGCGCGGTTTCCTCGGCGGCCTGACTCGTTGTCTCCTTTTGAGCGTACGGGTGATCGGGATCATAGGCCTTGATCTCCAGTACCGAGGTTTGGCCCAGCACATCGAGCATCGATTTTTTGATGGTCATGGGTGTGATGCCATGCGTTTCGTTGTAGGCCATTTGCTTGTTGCGACGTCGGTTGGTCTCCTCGATGGTGCGCCGCATGCTCTCGGTCATCTTATCTGCATAGAAAATGACCAGGCCCTTTACGTTTCGGGCGGCTCGACCCGCGGTTTGGGTCAGTGATTTTTCGTTTCGGAGAAAACCCTCCTTGTCGGCATCCAGCACGGCTACCAGTGAAACTTCCGGCAGATCTAATCCTTCGCGGAGCAGGTTCACGCCGACGAGCACATCGATCCGACCCAACCGGAGGTCGCGCAGGATCTCCACTCGCTCCAGCGTATCCACATCGCTGTGGATGTATTTGGAACGCACTTCGATTCGTTTGAGGTATTTGTCCATTTCCTCCGCCATGCGCTTGGTGAGGGTAGTAATAAGTACCCGGTCGCCGTCCTTGACGCGTTTGTCGATCTCGTCGAGCAGGTCGTCGATTTGGTTGAGGGTGGGACGAACCTCGATGGGCGGATCGAGGAGTCCGGTTGGCCGCACTACCTGTTCCACCACGATGCCTTCGCATTTATCGAGTTCGTAATGACCTGGCGTTGCCGATACGAATACTACTTGGTTGGTGAGGGATTCGAATTCGGGGAAGTTCAGGGGACGATTATCCAATGCCGATGGCAGCCGGAATCCAAAATCGACCAGGGTGAGTTTACGGCTTCGGTCGCCGCCGTACATGCCACTGACCTGGGGGATGGTCTGGTGACTTTCATCGATCACCAATAAAAAATCCTTTGGGAAATAATCCATCAGGCAAAAAGGTCGGGTGCCGGGTTGACGGCGATCGAAGAAGCGGGAATAGTTTTCGATACCGCCGCAGTAACCCAGTTCGCGGATCATTTCAAGGTCATAGTTCACACGCTCACTCAGTCGCTGGGCTTCCATCGGTTTATTCGATCGCTTGAAATAATCGACCTGTGCACCGAGTTCATCTTGTATCTCATAGATCACTTGCTGCATGATGTCTTTGGGCGCTACGTAGAGATTCGCCGGGAAGATCGCGGCACTGTCCATTTCACCGATGCGTTTGCCGCTGATGAGTTCGAGTGTTTCAATGCTTTCGATCTCGTCGCCAAAGAACGTAACTCGATATCCGTAATCCACATAAGGCAGGTTGATGTCGATGGTATCACCCTTAACACGGAATTGTCCGCGGTTGAAGTCGATGGTGGTTCGTTGATACAAAGAATTAACCAGCGCATGCAGGAAGGCTTGTCGCGACAGGGTTTGTCCTTTTTGGATACGGATGATACCGTTCTCGTATTCGGTGGGATTGCCCATGCCGTAGATGCAACTCACAGAGGCAACGACAAGAATGTCACGCCGACCACTCAGCAAGCTGGTAGTCGCCCGGAGTCGGAGCTTATCGAGTTCTTCATTGATGCTAAGGTCTTTTTCGATGTAGACGTTGCTGACGGGCAGGTAGGCTTCGGGTTGGTAATAATCGTAATAGGAGACAAAATACTCGACGGCGTTGTCGGGGAAGAATTGTTTGAATTCGCCGTAGAGTTGGGCGACCAATGTTTTGTTATGCGTGAGTACCAGGGTGGGGCGCTGAATGTTTTGAATGACGTTGGCGATGGTGAAGGTCTTTCCGCTGCCGGTGACACCGAGCAGGGTCTGGTATTTTTCGCCGTTCAGGATGCCTTCGGTCAGCTGCTGAATGGCCTGTGGCTGATCGCCGGCGGGCTCAAAGGGGCTGTGTAGTTGAAAAGGCATACTGCAAGTTACTCAATGGGCTTGGAGGGAGGGCGTAAAAAAACCGCTCCGAAGAGCGGTTTACTTTCTTTGGGAAAGACGATTATTTAAAATCGGCCGATACGGTGATCTTGGGTTCGTTGGAGATTTTGCCGCGGGTTCCTACATCCACTCCATAATCTGATAATTTGATCGAGAAGTTGGAACTGGCGTTGATGGCTCCTTTGCTGACTACGAGCGTAGCGGTGGTGGAGAGCGGATTGGTTTTGTCCTTGATGGTCATGGTGCCTTCAATTGAAACGGTGTATGTACCATCCTTGGCAAAGTTTACTTTACCGAGGTTGGTGATCTTTCCCTGGAAGGTGAACAGGGGATATTTGGCGGAATTCAACCAACGCTCTTCATTGAAGTGCTGCTGGATGGTCGGATTGCTGAAAGCAAAGTTGTTTACAGCGGCTTCAAATCCGACCTGCCCCGTTTTGGTATCGATCATGCCCACCGAGGTTTTGTTTTCGGCCTTGGGAAGGGCGTCCAGTTCGGTCGTGGCATCAAAAGATACGATAGCGGATGTGGTGGTTTTGGATTGTGCCAGCACCGAAAGGGTACTCAGGATAAGCGTTGCTGCGATAAAGAAATGTTTCATGGTATGTTGTTTAAAATTTTTGAATGAGGGTGGCTCGTTTGAATTGAACGGAGCGGCTGTTCAAGATCCGACTGTAGATACTGCCGCTGCAGGCTGCTCGAATCGAAACGCTGTCGCCGGGCTGTAGGTTCTTTGTTTTATTGGCATCTTCCTGTTGAAAATCAAAGATCAGGTAATCCCCCGAGCCAACGGCATCGATCTTCAGGTTGGCACTGGTATCGGCCCATTCAATGGTGCTGATACGACCTTTCAGTTCCACGATCTGGTCGCGGTAGGTGGCATTGGCCAGGGAATCGTTGGACTGGAATTCTTTCAGAAACTCCAGCGCCGAGCCCGTATGTGCCGCTTTCACCCGTTGGGTATCCTCAAATTTTTCCGTGAACAAGTAATACGCAATTCCACCACCCACACCCAGCCCCAATGCCAACACGGCGAAAAAGACCCGAATCCGTGTTTTTTTGGAAAAAGGAAGTTGCATGAGGAGAAAACAGCCGGTTGCTTAAAAGGTTGAGGGGCAAATATACGATGTTTAAACATTGAAATAGTCGGTCTTTCAAAAAAAACCCCGACGGCCGAGGCGGTCGGGGTGTTAACCCATCTATATAAAGAAAAAACAACGCCCGTACAATTCACTTTGCGCTGTACGGGCTACGCGTCAGGCGTTCTGTATTTCCTTGATCTTTTCACGGATCTTGGTTTCGATCTCGTTGGCCAGTTCGGGGTTGTCGAGCATGAGTTGCTTGACGGAATCTCGTCCCTGTCCCAGTTTATCGCTGTTGTAGCTATACCAGCTACCGCTTTTCTGGATGATCTCAAGTTCAGTACCCATGTCCACGATCTCACCGGTTTTGGAGATTCCTTCTCCAAAAATGATGTCGAACTCGGCCGCACGGAAGGGCGGAGCCACTTTATTCTTGACCACTTTTACTTTCACGTGGTTGCCGATGGCTTCATCGCCATCTTTTACTTGTTGGGTGCGGCGGATATCCAGGCGAACGGAGGCATAAAACTTAAGGGCGTTTCCTCCGGTGGTAGTCTCGGGATTTCCGAACATGACACCGATCTTTTCGCGCAATTGGTTGATGAAGATCAAGATGGTGTTGGTTTTGGAGACGGTGGCGGTGAGCTTTCGGAGTGCCTGGCTCATCAAGCGGGCGTGCAATCCCATCTTACTGTCACCCATTTCTCCCTCCAGCTCACTCTTTGGAACCAGTGCCGCGACGGAGTCGATCACCAGTACGTCGAGCGCACCGGAAAGGATCAGGCGGTCCGCAATTTCCAGGGCCTGCTCTCCGTAGTCCGGTTGAGAGATCAACAGGTTATCGACATCTACACCTAATTTCTTAGCGTATGAACTATCAAAAGCATGTTCGGCATCAATAATGGCACACATGCCTCCCTTTTTCTGAGCTTCTGCAATAACATGGGTGGCGATGGTGGTTTTTCCGGAGGATTCGGGACCGTAGATCTCTACTACCCGTCCGCGGGGAAGTCCGCCGATACCCAGCGCGGCATCTAAACCGATGGATCCGGTCGAGATCACTTCTTGCTGTACCTCGGCCCGTTCATTCATCATCATCACACTTCCCTTACCATAGTCCTTTTCGATCTTGTCCATGGTGAGTTTGAGGGCCTTGAACTTCTCTGCGTTCGGCGCGGTTTCGGGGGCTTTTTCTGTCTTTGCCATAAGTTGTTTTTTAAAGGTCGTAGCCAATTGGCTGAATGGTTAATAGGGCAAAACTAATGGATTTAGCAAAATAAAACTAATATTTTTGGAGTTTTTTTCCGGGACTTTTTGGGGGAAAACAACGGATAGAGCGTTTAACTAGCAAGGTTTAGCGTTTAGTTCTGCATGATAATTCTTTGCAGGGGTCAGGTTTTTGCTAAGCCCTAAACGTTGTTACCTAAACGTTTAGCGATACAGCAGGTGGATGGTCAGCATAGTAATTATGCCGAGTGCATATCCTCCGTAAACCTCTGTTTGGGTATGATCGGAAACTTCCAGCCTTGCGGCACCGATGGCGCCGGCCAGTAAACTGGCAATGGGCAGATAGATTCCGGCTCCGTAGGGGTGGTTGATCGACCACAAACAAAGAAAGGTCAGCATCAGTCCGGCCGCGATCGTATGCAAACTGATCTTCATGCGTACATTGATCATCAGAGTTACCCAGGAGGCCGTCCACGTAGCCAGGGCCAGTCGCACCAATTCTGCCGGATAGTCGGGCAGATTTTTCCAGACATACCAGATCCAAAAATACCAGATGCCGGTAGCGATCAGGGGAATGACCCGTTCGCGCTGCGTGCGCAAATGGACCGAATCGAGAAATCCCACCGCTTTCAATAAACCCACAGTCACCAATGGAAAGAACGTGTAGAGCGTAAAGGCTTGTCCGAGGATCAACCAGCGTTGTGCTTCCCGAAACCCCAAAAAAGCCGTCGAGGTATCGCTGAACAAGAGAAACCCGACCCCCATCACCGGTATGAAAACTGGATGAAAGACCCACGAGAGGAATTGAAAAAAGATCTTGGCGGATTGTCTCCGCGTATGCGTTGCTTCCATCGGAGGGGCAAGGTACTGAATTGGTCAATCCGGAATACATAGGTATCTTTATCACCATGTTTCCTTCCGCACCGATCGGTTTTCGTTCGCTCCGTTTGGTCGGACTCTTGATCTGCTGTCTGCCCCAGTTACTTTCGGCCCAAGCGTCTACCCAAAAATTCATTTCCACCTACCGCCCGCTGGCCGATTCGCTCTCTGCCGTCTATGGCATTCCGGCCGCCGTGATCCTGGGAGTTTCGATGCTTGAATCCGGAGCCGGTACCAGCCGCAATGCCCGGCTCTTGAAAAACTATTTTGGGATCGTGGGACGAAACAGCCTGCTGAAAACGCATGGCATCCGCACCCGGTACAAGCAATACACCTCCGATTCAGACTCCTTCATCGATTTTTGTCGGTTACTGACCCGAAAAAAATTTTATGCATCCCTTAAAGGAAATTCTCAACCTCAACTTTGGATCAAATCCATCGCCGCCAGCGGTTATTCCGAGGCGCCTGTTCTCTGGCAACAGCGGGTCTTGAGTACCATCCGAAAGAATCGTCTCTGAAAATCTTTTTTTCTTCATGAACGAACCTCGTCGAGTCGTTGCATTTGTCTCCTGGAGCACCTTGTTGCTGTTCTTGGCGTCGGTCCTCTCCGCTAGCCTCGGAGTTTCCTGGACTCCATTCGATCGGATCAACTTGATCAGCGACCTGCTGGTCACCGATACCCTCACCACCACCGCCCCCACCATTGTAAAGACCGATTCCTCCAAACCGGCTCCCTCCCTTCGCCGAACCATGGAGCGCTATCAACTTCCCGCCCGGATCATCGGATTTCAGACCGATACCACACAGCCCGCTCTGCCCGGCTTTGTTGCAAAACTGCATGCCCTTCGAACCACCCGAAAAGGGAAGGTCCGCATCGCCTATTTCGGCGACAGCATGATCGAAGGCGATCTCATGACCCAAACCCTTCGGCAACTTCTGCAAGCTGCCTACGGGGGCACGGGGGTCGGATACGTACCCATTACCTCCATCGTCTCCGGTTTTCGACAAACGGTGCGGGCGGAGTATAGTGGGGGGTGGACCGACCGAAGCTTCAAACAACATTCGGGAACGACACCTCTCTATTTGTCCGGGCATACTTTTCTCAGCACCTCCGATTGGGCCCGGTTTACCGATCGAACCGTGGGCGACAGCTCGGCGCTTCTTCAGAAATACCTGCTCTTTGGTCCCGATACCAATGCCAGCATTCTGCTCAACCAACAAGAGAAATTCTTTTCCGGCTCCGCCCCTTTTAACAGAGACCTGTTGAGCACCGATGACAACCGCACCCTCACCCTTACCGCTACGCCCAATACCCCACCGCTCTTCGGGATCTCTTTTGAATCACCCCACGGCGTTGTCGTTGATAATTTTTCTTTTCGGGGGATCACCGGCATTGAACTGGCCAAACTTTCCGCCGCCATGTTGCAAGCGATCCATGAAACACAACCGTATGATCTGATCGTATTTCAATATGGTGTGAATTTGTTGTTTCGTCCGATGGACAAAGACTTTCGCTGGTACGGCCGCGCCATGCAACCCGTCGTTCAAAAATTCAAACAAGCCTTTCCATCCGCCGACGTACTCGTCGTCAGCACCGCCGATCGTGCGTTTCGCTATCAGGGGAATTATTCTTCTGCCATCGGAATCGATTCGCTGGTGCGGGTCCAAGCCACGATCGCCTTTCAATCCGAAACCGCTTTTTTCAATCAATTCGCCACTATGGGCGGAGCCAACAGCATTGTCGACTGGGCAAAACGAACACCTCCCTGGGCCGGAAAAGATTATGTTCACCCCAACGCCCGCGGCGCGACCTGGTTGGGCGAATCCCTCTTTCGAGCCCTTCAGCAAGAATATCAACGCTACGTTCGAACCTTGAAGCCTCCTACACCACCAACCCCGCCTAACCCTTGATCCAATTCGACATAAAAGCCCTGGGGGAACAATTCCTGTACGATCCCAAAAACCCATTGTTGTTCAACAATGGTTTCTTTGTTTTTTTCTTTGCGGCCTTCCTGATCCTTTATTATTTATTGCGCCACCGCCTGGCCGCCCGCCGCTATGTATTCTGTTTCTTCTCGCTGTATTTTTTTTACAAGGCCAGCGGGTCGTTCGTCGCACTCGTCATCCTTTCCGCCGTCGTCGATTATTATTTATCCAATGCCATCTACCGACAAACCCATCCCGGATATCGTAAAGCACTTTTGCTCGGGAGTGTTTTGTTCAACTTGGGACTACTCTTCTATTTCAAATACACCGATTTCTTTTTGGAACTCTCCAACACCCTGTTCCAAACCGGATTCCAACCACTAAACCTCCTGCTGCCGGTAGGCATCTCCTTTTATACGTTCGAGAACCTGAGCTATACGATCGATGTATACCGAGGCCAACTCGAACCCGCCCGTAAATTCAGCGACTATCTGCTGTTTCTTTCCTTTTTCCCCAAGTTGGTGATGGGACCCATCGTCCGCGCCCACGATTTCGTACCGCAGATCAATCGTCCGTGGACCTTGCGCGAATCGGATTTCGCCCACGGATTTTATCTCATCTTTTCCGGACTCTTCAAAAAACTGATCCTTTCCGATTATCTCACGTTGAACTTTGTCGACTATGTTTTCGACGACCCGGCTCGGTATAGCGGACTTGAGAATCTCTTGGCCGTATACGGATATGCATTGGTCATCTACTGTGATTTCAGCGGGTATAGCGATGTGGCACTTGGTATCGCCCGCTGGCTGGGCTTTTCCCTTCCTGTCAATTTTCTCTCTCCCTATCAGAGCCGCAACATCACGGAATTTTGGCGTCGTTGGCACATCTCTCTTTCCTCCTGGTTGCGCGATTATCTCTACATTCCGCTCGGCGGTAACCGTGGCCGTTCGTTGGCCAGCCTGCTGTTTCCGGCCTTGTTCTTTGGCGCACTGATCTGGTCAACCCACACTCTTTTCGGTGTCTCACTCCTCTACTCGCTTCTCATCGCCCTCGCCTTGCTTTCGCTCTTTCTGATCCCCGCACTTGTTCAGCGAAATAAACAAACCGCTTTCACGGGCATGAACCTGTTTACGACCATGCTGCTCGGGGGATTTTGGCACGGGGCCAGTTTTAATTTTCTGATCTGGGGTGCCTGGCATGGATTTGGTCTTGCCATTCACAAACTCTGGCTGCTGGCTACCGGTAACCGCATCTCCGATACGCAACGGAATCGTCATTTCTATCGCGGCGTCATGCTATTGCTCACGTTCCATTTCGTCTGCCTGGGATGGGTTTTCTTCAAGGCCGATAACCTGGAGATCGCCGGTTCCATGTTGCATCAGATCACGAACGATTTTTCCCTATCGGTATGGCCGGCCTTCTTCGCAAATTATAAAACCGTCGTTTGGATGATGGTCCTGGCTTTTCTGCTTCATGCCATACCAGACGATTGGATGTCCAAACGCATCGAACGCTTTGTCCGATTGCCGTTGGTCGTCTACCTGCTTTTTTTCGTCGGATTTGTACTGCTCTATGGTGTATTCAAGTCGGCCGAACCCGTGATGCCGATCTACCTGCAGTTTTAAAATTCCTTCCTCAACCGGGCGACGGAAATGTTCAACTGTTCCCGGTATTTCGCAACCGTTCTTCTGGCCACCTGGTAGCCCCGCTGCGTCAGGATCTCCGTCAGCTGATCATCGCTCAGCGGATTTTTTTTATCCTCTCCCTCCACCAATTCGGACAGGATCTTTTTCACTTCCCTCGTAGAGGCTTCTTCCCCGCTTTCCGTTTGTACCGCTTCGCTGAAGAAGAATTTTAACCGATAGGTCCCGAATTCGGTTTGCACGAACTTACTGTTGGCTACCCGGCTTACGGTGGATATGTCCAACCCGGTCTTTCCGGCGATGTCTTTGAGGATCATCGGACGTAATTCGGTCTCATCCCCCGTCAAAAAGAATTGTTGCTGGTGCTCTAACAAACACTCCATCACCTTGGTCAGGGTCTGTTGCCGCTGTTGGATGGCATCGATGAACCATTTGGCCGAATCGATCTTTTGCTTGATGAACACTACCGCCTCTTTCTCGGATCGATTCTTCTTGGTTCCGGCATCGTATTGTTTGAGCATATCGCGGTATTCTTGGCTGACGCGCAATTCCGGTGCGTTTCGGCTGTTGAGGGTCAGCTCCAGCCGACCTTGATGATTGATCACAAAAAAATCCGGGATCACATACTGTTGTTGCTCGCTTCCTTCGGAAAGTCCACCCGGTTTTGGATTCAGTTTTGTGATCTGCTGCAATACATCCCGCAGGTCCGAATCGGTCAGTTGCAGGTCCCGCTGCAACTTGTCGAAATTCTTACGGGTGAACTCCTCAAAATGATCCGACAAGATCTCTTTGGCCAAGGCGAGGTCTTTGCCTTCGGCCGAGAGCCGATCTACCTGCAACAACAGACATTCCTGCAGGTCGCGTGCGGCAATGCCCGGGGGGTCCAATTCCTGCACCCGTTTTAAAACGGCTTCCACCAACGTCGCCTCCACGTATATGTTTTGCCGAAAAGCCAGGTCATCCACAATGGCCTGAATATCCCGGCGCAAATATCCGTCTTCGTCCAAACTTCCGATCAGTTGCTCGGCTACTTGTTGCTCCGTATCCTTTAACTCCAACCAATGCACCTGGTCCAGCAACGATTCATAGAAGCTAACGGTCGAGGCATCCTGAAAGGAGCGGTCCTCCATTTCCGGTATACCATTCCCGGCCTGTAAGCGATACTCCGGGATCTCATCCTCTCCGTCTTGCAAATAGGCACTGACATCGATGTCGTTGTAAATATCCGATACCGTATCGGAGGCAACTTCTTCCGACCCTTCGGCATAGTCTTCCGTTGAAGGGGCTATTTCTGTTGGCTCTGTCATTTCCCACTCGAGTGCCGGATTTTCTTCGAGCTCTTCCTTGATGCGGGTTTCGAGATTGGCCGTAGGGATCTGCAGCAGTTTCATCAGTTGAATCTGCTGGGGGGAAAGTTTCTGCTGCAGTTTTTGTTGCAGCCGTTGTCCGAGCGCCATGGCCCTACAAAATTACGTGAACGTTCTCGGTCGGCCGATCAGATGGCCCCGCGAATGACAGCACTCATCCGCGTTCCTTTTTCGCGGAGCTGCTCTTCGGTCCACAGCAAACTGATGGACGTCGATACACATCGACTCATGATGGCATCGCTGGCCGTAAAATCCTGATTGGTTTCAGCCTCGAGGCGGGCTTTCGCCTCCGGCGACAAGCCATTCAAGGTCAGTGCGTTTTTCAGGTGATCCCATTTGCGGATATAATGCCAGTTGTTGTTGTACCAATAGAAGCTTCCGGCCAATAACCCGGCTTCCCGCAAGGCCTCCACCGCCCGTTGCGTCTGCTCGGCCGTTGGTAAGAACCAGCTGATGAAACTATGACTGTCTCCGGCCGGATCCGGCACCCGACGAAACGAAATACCCGGGATCTCCGCCAAATACGATTTCAAAGTCGTATGATGCTGTCGTTGTGTTTCCAGGAACTCCGGCAGGCGACGGATCTGGGCCAGTCCCACCGCCGAATGCAATTCCGAGATCCGAAAATTATATCCGATGAACGGGTGCAAGTCGGCTCCGCGATCCACACCCAGGTGGTCATGTCCGTGATCGGTATAGCCATCGCATTTCACATACACATCCCGATGGTTCGTCATCACCACGCCTCCTTCTCCACAGGTCATCGTTTTCACAAAGTCAAACGAAAACGTACCGGCATCCCCGATCGTACCTAATTTTTTTCCATTGTATGTTCCGCCAATACTCTGACAAGCATCTTCCAGTAACCAAAGCTGGTGTTCCCGACAAATCGCCTGCAGGGCATCCATATCGGCCATGCTGCCACACATGTGTACCGGCATGATGGCTTTGGTGCGCGGGGTGATCTTCCGACGTACCGATGCCGGATCCAATGTGAGCGTATCATCGATATCCGCCAACACCGGTACGGCGCCTACACTGAGGATCGCTTCGAAAGAAGCGACAAACGTGAAACTGGGCATGATCACTTCATCGCCATACCCAACACCTAACGCAGTCAGTGCCGTGGTCAGCGCGGCGGTTCCGCTCGAGGTCAGCTGCGCATGGGCACAACCAAAGGTTTGACAAATGGCCGCCTCCAGTTCTTTTGATTTCCAGTGTCCTTTTCGGGCACCGTCGAATCCATAGCGCATCAGAATGCCACTGTCGATCACATCCATCAGCTCTTTTCGTTCCAGGTCGCTCCAGCGTTCGTATCCAGGCATAAAAACAGTTTGAGAAGTTTGAAGAGTTTGGCTATTGGATGGTCCAGGTTTGGGAGGTGCGGATCAGCTTTTTTTCGAAGGGACTGCTTTCTTCGTTCGTTTGGTTGACGGCGGTGATCCAGTAGCGGACCGATTGCTCCCGATCGTTCAACACATCGGTCCATTTCAGGGTTTGTGAAACCGGTAAGATGGCAGCGATCTTTTTGGCATCACTCGTGCCTTTATAGATAACATAATATTTGAGGTTGGCCGATTGTTTGGTGTCGGATTGAATTTCGATGGAGGCTTGTTGGCTTCCCGATGTTGTGACCTTAGCCTGAGGAGTAGTTGGTTTTCCCTTGCTGAGCCAGGGCGTGGCGGGAACCAACGCCGGTTCACGATAATAGTTATTACGCAGACTGTCGTTCCATCCATTATAATTTTTCTCGAACGATTTGCTGCTGAAATAAACACTTCCCTGAACATTCGGCGTCTCTCTTAACAACTGGATCTGGTTGGGTAATTCCTGGGGATTTTTCCATTTCAGGGAGTTGGCCTCTCCCGCCCGATAAATACCGTGACCGATGTACACATGTTTTCCATAGCTGTGTTTCGACCACCAGTCGAGTAACTTTTCATAGGCGATCTTGTCGTGTCCGATCTCGAGGTACAGCTGTGGCGTGACGTAATCGATCCATCCTTTTTTCAGCCATAGCAGGATGTCGGCATAGAGGTCATCGTAATTGGTAACACCTGCTTTGCTGTCACTTCCTTCCGGGTCGTTCGATTTATTGCGCCAAACACTGAACGGAGAGATCCCGAAACGACAGGCCGGTCTTTCCTCCCGAATCACCCGATGAATGGCCACAATGATCGAGTCACAATTGCTGCGACGCCAATCGTCTTTCGCCAGCGAGGTTCCCGATGATCGGTAACCCGCTTCATCCGGAAATTCTTTTCCGGGTATTTTGTAGGGGTAGAAATAATCGTCCATGTGGATCGCATCCACGGCATAGCGCTTGACGATATCGCGCACGACGCTCACCACAAAGGCCTGTGCTTTCCTATTTCCCGGGTCGAAGTATTTTTTATCTCCGTAGGTGAGAAACCAGTCCGGCTGTCTTTTGGTCACATGATCGGGCGCGATCGACGAGGCATTGATGTTGAATACGGCCCGATACGGATTCAGCCACGCATGAAACTCCATGCCGCGCTTGTGCGTTTCTTCGATCATGAATTGCAAGGGATCATAATACGGATCGGGGGCTTCTCCCTGTTTGCCGGTTAGAAATTCGCTCCAAGGTTCCAGGGCAGAGGGATAAAAGGCGTCGGCTGCCGGACGGATCTGTACCACCAGCACATTCATTCCGTTTTGTTTGTGCAGATCGGCCAGTCGAATGAAATCGGCTTTTTGTTTGGCGGGGTCATTGCTGCGCGATTGCGGCCAGTCGATATTACTGACCGTGGCGATCCAAACGCCGCGAAATTCGGGTTTGGCCTGACCCCGGCCAATGACAAATAAAAACATCAGTAGAAAAAAGAGGGAGGTATGTTTCGATGGCATGCCACAAAATTACGTCATTCTCTCCCTTGACGAATCTTGTCGAGCAGTTGATTCAACTGTGCGGCCTCTTTCTCCGCAAGCCCCTTTATTACCCCATCTATCTCTGATTCTCTCAGATCCAGACGCTCCAATAATTTGCGGCCCTTATCGGTGATAAGTACATCCACTAGGCGGCGATCCCGCTCACTGATAACTTTCTTGACCAATCCTTTGACGACCAATCGGTCCACTATACGACTCACATCGCTCATTTTTTCCAGCATCCGATCCCGAATGGTCTGCGTCGAGATCGGATGCGGAAAACTACCCCGCAGGATCCGAAGAATGTTGAATTGCTGGTGCGTGATCGATTCCTCGTCAAAGATCAATTTGATCCGCTCCTTCAACCAGCTAACGGTATACAACAGGTTGACCGTCGCCTTTTGAAACTCGTTTCGGAATTTTCCCTGTTGGATATCTTTTTCTAACGACATAGAGGCTTGTTGTTCAAAATTCAGTGTTTACCCCCAGACTTTCGTGCCCTCGCTGCAATTGGCGCAGATGTCGATGTTTCGTCGGCCCGACCAGAGTTTGCTTCTAAATGCCCGGTACGCGGGGGAGCGCCAGATCTCTTGAAAAGATTGGGCTTTCAGGTCGCCTAACCGATGCTGGGCATCCTTGTCGAAACAGCAAGGGGCTACCAGTCCGTCCCACGTGATCACCGGATCCTGCCAGAGCCGCCAGCAATGATTCGCGATCTTGCCCTTGAATCGCATGCCCTCTCCGGTTTTTTCATATCGGCTGTATTTGCCGATGGTGGGGATCAGTCCGTTCGGGTCGTTCTCGTAATCATAGACCTGCGCGGTTTTCAGCCAAACGGCATCTACCCCGATTTCTCTTCCCAGGCGCTGCACGTCCTCGATCTGGTGCTCGTTGGGCTTGACCACCAGAAACTGAAATATGATAAAGGGCGTTTTGCTTTTTAATTGTTTCTTCCACCGCACGATGTTCTTTGCCCCTTCGATCACTTTTTCCAATTTCCCGCCCACCCGGTACTGCTGGTACACATCTTGGGTGGTGCCGTCGATTGAAATGATCAGTCGGTCTAGTCCGCTTTCGATCGTACGCCGGGCATTTTCATCGGTCAGGTAATGCGCATTGGTAGAGGTAGCTGTGTAGATCTTTTTATCAGCCGCATACCGAACCATGTTCAAAAAATCCGGATTCAGGTAGGGTTCTCCCTGGAAATAAAATACCAGATAGGTGAGGTCTTTGTAAAGCTGGTCGATCGTGCGACGAAAAAAATCGGTTTGGAGCATGCCGGTGGGACGCGTAAAGGCCCGCAATCCGCTCGGACATTCCGGACAACGAAGGTTGCAGGAGGTCGTAGGCTCAATCGAAAGGGAATAGGGATTGCCCCAGTGTATCGGGCGACGGATCAATCGACTCAACTGATAGCTCGCCCACAGCAGGGCGGCATTCCCTACGCGCCGAGCCGTCAATTTGGAAATGAAATTTCGTGCATCCGACCCGTTCCATCCACTCATGTGCTAAAGGTAAATCGGAACGTGGTATCTTGTTCAGGCATGCCGCGAATTGATCCTAATTATTCTTTTCACCTCCTCAGCGATACTGCACTCGAGATCCGGCTGGGCGAACAGATCGACCCTGCCGTTTTGGATCAGGTATTGCAACTCACACAGCATTTCAAACGCCATCCCCCGGAGGGATTATCGGACATCATTCCCTCCTATACCCGGGTGACCCTGCGCTTCGATCCCTATCGGATCGGTCCCGGAGGACTCACCGATCTCGCTTCCCTGCTATCCAATTCGCTGCCCTCCCTGGAAACCTACCCTCCGAGCGCATATCCTACGATCCATGTTCCGGTTTGCTATGAAGGGATCGGGGCAACGGACCTCCAGCTGCTGAGTGAAAAACTGCAGCTATCCGTTCGAGAGATCATTGATTTGCACACGGCTCAACCCTTTCGGGTTTATATGCTCGGCTTTCTGCCGGGCTTTCCTTATCTCGGCATCCTGCCCGACTCACTGCATGTACCCAGAAAATCCAAACCGGAAATGGTTGCTGCCGGTACGGTGGCTATCGCCGCCGCACAAACCGGGATCTATCCGGCAGATAGTCCGGGTGGCTGGTGGCGTATCGGCCGCACGCCGCTCCAGTTGTTTCAACCAACTGATGAACGAACCACCTTGTTTGAGCCCGGCGATCAAGTACAATTCCATTCGGTCGATCAAGTTGCTTTTGCGGAGATCCAATCACAGGCAACCCAATATTCCCTCGCAGCCTTGCGGGAAAAAGGAGGATGGATATGATCGAAGTGATCAAAAAAGGATTGTTGACCACGGTGCAGGATGCCGGCCGGTTCGGACAGTCGGCTCCAGGCATTCACCCCTGCGGAGCGATGGACCGCGAATCATTTTTTCTGTCGAATGCGCTGGTCGGAAACGACGACAACCTGCCCGCACTCGAATTGCATTTTCCTGCAGGTTCTTTTTTGTTTCATTCTGATGCTGTGATCGCACTCACCGGCGCATATCTTCAACCACAGCTCGATGGATCCCCAGTACCTATGAATCAACCGCTCTTTATTCCGAAAGGAGCGCAACTTTCCTTTGAGCGGCCCAATCGGGGTGCCCGTACCTATCTCGCCGTTGCGGGGGGATTTGATATTCCCCTTTGGTTGGGCAGTGCGTCAACCGATCTAACAGCCAAAACCGGCGGATGGAAAGGCCGTGCGCTGCAAACCGGTGATCTTATTCCCCTGCATCGACCCACGCGCCTTCGTGCAGCAGCAATGGAGCCGATTTATAGTCAGGAGCTCCCGGATCCGGCAGTGACTATGGTGGTGGAATGTTTACACGGGCCTGAATGCGAGCGGGTGGGCTTCGAGTATATGGACCACATGTTGGGAAAGCATTTTCAAGTGGGGCGCGAAAGCGATCGGATGGGCCTTCGGTTGCGGGCAGAAGATCCGATTCCGATCCAATCGGACTCTATCATTTCCTCAGCCGTTTTATTTGGAACCGTTCAATTATTACCCAATGGGGAGTGGATCGTATTGACGGCCGATCATCCTACTACCGGCGGTTATCCAAGAATTTTACAGATACCTTTTTTTGCATGGGGAAAGTTGGCACAGCTTTCGACGGGGAATTCGATTCGGTTTCAACGGATCGAGCTCGTGCAGGCCATGGCGAAGAATGAGCAGATGATTCGGGAGAATCGACAGACCCGCGATCGCGTTCGTCAACAGATTCAATCGTATCTTTCTTGAAATGTGGTTGTTAGCGGATTTGGGAGAAGGCTTGGGGAATGAGGAAAACCTGATCCCCCTGCTCGATGCGGGTGCGATCTCTTGCGGGGCGCATGCGGGAGAGGAGGCAATGATCTGTCAAACCATCGAGCGTTGTATCGAGCATGGAGTCAAGATCGGGGCGCATCCTTCATTTGAGGACCGAGTAAATTTTGGTCGAACCGAACAAATGCTTTCCCCCGATCGGTTACGCGATTTATTGCTTCGTCAGTTTGAGGTGTTTCAGCAATGGACTTCGCTCGTTGGCACTACGGTTCAATTTGTAAAACCGCACGGGGCCTTATATAATTTATCGGCTCGCGATGCAGGTGTCGCCCGAGTCATTGCAGAAACTGTTTATTCGGTTGATCCTGGTTGGGCCTTGGTGGGATTGGCCGGCTCGGTTTCCATTGCGGAGGCGAAGGCGGTGGGCTTGTCTACATTTTCGGAGGCATTTGCCGACAGGCGGTATGTGTCGGCCACCGAGCTTTGTCCCCGTACCGATCCGCATGCACTATTAAACACACCCGATGAGGCGGTGGATCAGGTGCAGATGTTGGTGGAGCGTGGGGGATTGCGAACCGTGACGGGCGATTTTGTGTCGGTATCGGCAGCGGTGGTTTGTGTGCACGGAGATTCGAAGCAGGCCCTGTCGATCGCGCGGGCGTTGCGCACGTATTTAAATGGTTTGTCGGATGCGTAAGTCAACGATTGGAAGCTGGTTAAACGGTCCGCTGGCGGGCGCTGCTTTTTTAATGGCGACTTCGGCCATTGGTCCGGGTTTTTTGAACAACACGGCGGTGTACACGTCTCGCTTAGGGGCGGCTTTTGGGTTTGTGATCTTGTTGTCGATGTTGATCGACATCGGGGCGCAGTGGAATATCTGGCGGATCGTGACGGATGCCGGAAAGCCGGCGCAGGATCTGGCGAATGCAAAACTCTATGGTTCCGGTCATGTGTTGGCCGGGATGGTTTCCTTTGGCGGATGGGTTTTTAATATTGGCAACTTGGCTGGTTGTGGATTAGGGTTAGAGATACTGACGGGATTGCCTATGCTATACGGAGCGATATTGAGTGGCGGGATCGCTTTATTTATTTTATATAGTCGGGAGGCCGGGATGCAGATGGATCGGTTTGTAAAGTTGTTGGGTCTGATGATGATCGGACTGACGGGGTATGTGGCCGTTGTTTCGGATCCACCTCTGCGTGAAGTGGCGCTTCAAACGTTTTGGCCCGAACGGATCGATTGGGAGGCGGTGGTGGTGTTGGTGGGCGGTACAGTGGGCGGGTATATTTCTTTTGCGGGCGCACAGCGATTGTTGGATGCGGGAATGAGGGGAAAGGAAAATCGGGAAGCCGTGGCCCGAAGTGCGGTGCAAGGAATTTTGCTCACCACTATCATGCGGTTTATTTTGTTTTTGGCGGCATTCGGAGTGGTTGCGGGGGGTGTAGCGTTAGGAAAGGGCAATCCGGCGGCGTCGGTATTTCAGTCGGCTGCCGGGTCCTTCGGCTATTATTTTTTCGGGTTGGTATTATGGGCGGCCGGCATTACTTCCGTCGTGGGCGCCACGTACACCTCGGTTTCTTTTTGGCGAAGTTTATCGGAGGTGGTTCGTCGACGCGAGCCGCTGGTTCGTTCGGCATTTATTTTTTTATCGTTGTTGGTTTTTATTTGGCTGGGCAATCCTTCACGATTGTTACTGCTGGCCGGGGCTGTCAATGGGCTGATCCTGCCTTTTGCACTGGGCATTTTATTGATCAGCGTACCGGTTCCTAAATCAAGTGAATCGCTGCCAACGTTTTTTTTATACGTGATGGGCTGGTTGGTGGTATTGCTGTTGGCAGGTTTGAGCGCGATGACCTTGCGAGCGCTTTAGTGATGGCCATGTCCGCGTTGCCGGGAAAGGAATTCGCTGGAATAGATGCGCAGCAGCAGGTTGAACATGGAGATCAACAGGGGACCAAAGATCAGTCCAATGAATCCAAATAGATTGAGTCCGATGATCACCCCGAATACGGTGGTGAGCGGGTGTACATCGCCGATCTTCCGCAGCAACGAAAAGCGCAGAAGATTATCCACCGTTCCAATGATCCCGAACCCGAAGATGGCCATGGCGATGCCTTGCCCGATGGCGCCATCGGCCAGAAACATCACCGTGAGTGGGATGTATGCGAGGGCGGCACCGATCACGGGTATCATACCGGCTATGCAGGTTACGCCGAACCAGAACAGGGGTTCATCGACTCCGATCAGCCAATATCCTACCACGCCTACGAGTCCTTGCGCGATCGCGACTACCGGAATGCCCACGGCATTGGAGACCACCATGGTGTGAATCTCCTTTTCGAGTTTTTCAACGTTATGGTCCTGCAGTGGAATATAATCGTATAACATCTTTTCCATTCCTCTTCCGCCGACGAACATGAAGTAGAGAATGAAATACATGAAAAAGATGACGGTTAGTCCGTTGAACGTTGCCCCCAGGATCTTGGGTACGGCGGTGCTGACGGTATCGCTGATGCGGGCGATGTTCTCGTCGCTCAGCAGTTCAATGTCGTACCGGGCTTCGAAGGAGGCGATGGTTTTCTTGATGGCCGCTACCCACTCGTTCGCGTGCGATACGGCATAGGTGACCTTGTCGTAGAGCATGTCGACCAGCATCCAGATGGGCAGCAGAATGAGGATCAGGGATACGAACATCAGCAAACTGGCGGCGGCACCGGATCGCCATTTTCTTTTTTCGACCAGGTAGAACATGGATTTGCGCAGCAGGATGTAGAGGGTGGCGGCACCCAGGGCGGCGGGAACGAACGAGTATAGTTCAATGAACAGCAGGATGCCCAATCCCGCGATGAGCAATAAAAAGACGATCTGTCGGAGGCGATTTTGGTCAATCGTGTTATGCATGGTCGGAAATTCCCTTCAAATTAGGAATTTCAGCGGATTGGCCGGTTACTGACAGAAGACAGCCTCGGGGCAGGGGCTGATCACTTCTTTGACTTTCATACCAATCGATATTGCCATTAAAATCAAGGATATGAAAACATCAACAAAAGTAGCGGTGGCATTGGGTGTGGGTTTGGTGGTGGGCAGTGTTTTGGGCGTATTGTATGCGCCGGCAAAAGGGGCTGATACCCGGGAAAAGTTTCAGCGGCAGCGAAAAAAATGGCGGCAGCGGATCAATCGGGGGGTGCAGACCGGACAGGATATTTTATCAAAAGTAGCGGAGCGGATGGATGAGGCGGTCGGCGAGTAAATATCGTACCTTCCGTACATGTTTGATGAACTCCGGAAAATCGAATCCCTGATCGAGGAGGGGAAGCAGTACCTCCAGACGCGCGTGGACCAATTGAAATTATCGGCAGCCGACAAATCGGCGCGATTGCTCTCGCTGACCGTCTCGGTTTTTCTGACAGCTGCCGTATTCTTCTTGTTCTTTGTCCTGATCGCCGTGGCCGGTGCTTTTTTTCTGGGGGATTGGTTGGGCAGTCGGGGATTGGGCTTTCTGCTCATGGCCTTACTAACCTTATTGTTGGCAGGTTGGGTTTGGTCAAGACGGGAGCGCTGGATCCGTCGGCCCATTCGAAATGCTTTACTACGAGTTTTGTTTGAGGAGGAGAAAAAACATGAATAAGCCAAAACCCTGGGAGGATTTTGAGGGTTATCAAATGCAGTTGAAACTCCGGCGGTTGGAGCAGGAGAAGCGAATGGCGGAAGATTGGCATTCCCTTCGTCGCTCTTGGCAGGAGAACGGGGACTGGGTCCGAAAACAAGTGGAGGCCTTTTCATCCGGCCATACGGAGAACCTGATATGGGGGCCGGTAGGTCGGTTGCTGATCGATCTGGTTCGCACCAAATTGTTTCACTCTAAACGGCATTGATCATATTCAAAAACCCCGACATTTGTTGGGGTTTTTTGATGCTCCTCCGTAACCCACCCATATCTTTTATAAGATAGATCCATGCCCCATCGCCGCCTTCAGCAATTTTTGAAGAAATGGGAAAGTGAAGGGAAAGCCATGCCCGAGCTACCCCGGGGATTGATGGAGCTGTTGAAGGAGGTTAACCAGCAGTTTCAGGACTTGGAGCAATCGAAAAAAGCGTTGGAGAAGTCACTGGCCAACGAGCAGGCGAAAGCCTATGATCAATTCTATCGGCTGAATACATTTCTGGAGTCGACCGATTCGGTCCACTACATCATCTACAAGAATCATCCAGAAAAAAACTTCTTCACTTCCCGTTGGCCTTTATTGTTCGGATTCAATCCCGCGAATTTTGGTGATCCGCTGACGGAGCGTCAGAAATGGATCCTTTCCTCCTCGCAGGGCGTTTACCGGGAAGCCATGCAAAAATTGGACTTTCATGGGCAGACCACCATCAAGTACCAGGTTGAAAATGCCAAGAATCATAAGCAACTCTGGCTGGAGGAGGAGATCAAGAAAAAATACGATCCTTATCTGGAGGATGAGGTACTGATCGGACGCATCCAGGATATCAGCGGGGTTGAGTATTATCGTGAATACATTTTGGAAAGTGAGAAACGCTTCAAGCGAGTGACCGACTCCTTGCCGGTGATGGTGTGGGTGTCGGATCAGAATCATATCGTCACCTATACCAACGACAAGACCAAGGCGTTTTTCGGCGTTTCACTGGAGGACATGAAAGGGCAGTTCGATTTTGCGCCACTGGTACATCCGGATCATCGCCAAAAAGCCATTCGGGAATGGGGGAAAAAACTGCAGCGGCAGGAACCGATCGACGACGTCTTTATGGTCAAGGGCCAGGATGGCACCTACCATTATCTGCATGAAGTGGCAGTGCCGCGATTTTTGGACAGCGGAAAATTCGTCGGCTATATTGGGGCCTATTTCGATCAGACCAAAGAGTATCAGTATCAAAAAGAGCTGGAGGCCGATAAACAACAGCTCGAGCTCATTGCGATGAATTCCAGTGATGTAACAGTCATTACCGACTGGAAGGGTATCATCTCTTACATCTCTCCGGGGGTATATCGACTGCTGGGCTATCAGCCAGAGGAAATGAAGGGCGGGAGCCTCTATGATCATTTCAGTGCGGAGCATCAAAAAAGTATCCGGAGGCAGCTTTCTAAAAAAGAATTTCCCCAAGCGGAGATCAAAAAACTTTCTTTTCAATTGGTGCGCAAGAACCGAGAGGTTCTTTGGGTGGAAACAGCGGCGCAAACCGTGGAGGCACCGACCGACAAGCATCAGAACCTGATCTTCCACATTCGGGATGTGCACGAGCAGCAATTGGCCAAGCAGGCCCTGCATTCGAGTGAGGAAAAATTTCGTACCCTATTCGAGAATATGGAGCTGGGCGTCGTGGAGGTCGACAACGAGGACCGGATCCTTTACGCCAACCAGGCCTTTGAAAGGATCTCGGGGTATACATTGTCCGAGATGAAAGGTCGGGTTGCCGCCCAACTATTTCTGGTACAACCTCAGGACATCAAAATATTGAAGGATCAGGAGCGCATCCGGAAAAAAGGCAAGGAATCAGTTTACGAGTTGAATATCGTGCGCAAATCGGGTGAGGTCGCGAACATGATCATCAGCGGGGCACCGGTTGTAGACTGGAGTGGAAAGATCCGCGGATCTGTGGGCATTCACTGGGATGTAACCCGGATCCGATCGATGGAACGACAACTGATCGAAGATCGCATCAATCAGGAAAAATATATTCTCGAGGCCAAATTGCAGGCGGAGGAGGATCAGCGATCACAGATCGGAAGAGACCTGCACGACGGGGTAGGTCAGATGCTGGCTTACATGTCGTTGTTGTTGAACATGATGAAAGAGAAAGCCGCGTATGACCCGGAGGATGTTGATCGGTTGGGGAAAACGGTTGCCCAAACGCTGGAGCAGGTTCGTACCCTGGCGCGTACCCTGGCCCCGCCCGCGATCCGAGACCTGGGTTTGCGCGACTCTGTAGTGGAGCTGATTGACAGTTACGGGATCCTGACCCGACCCGTGTTCAAGCTCAACGTGTATCCGCAGTCCGACGACAAACGGATCAACCTCGATAAAAAGATCGTGGTCTTTCGCGTGCTACAGGAACTGCTGAACAATACGTTCAAATATGCCAATGCCGACACCATCTCGATTCACCTGTATTTCCAGAATGGGTTTTTCCATATGGACTATAGGGATGATGGAAAAGGATTCGAAATCGATAAGATAAAAAAGGGCGTGGGACTCGACAGCATGCGATCCCGCATCGCATTTTATAAAGGAAACATTGAGATCCGATCCATGCCCGGAAAAGGAACCCAAACCATCATCCAACTGCCAACCGATTAATCATGTCTACGAAAATCAAGATCGTCATCGCCGACGACCATGTACTGATCGCCGAGACTTGGGCCTCGCTGATCAACCTGGAGCCTGCGTACCACGTCGTCAAGGTCTACAATAACACCCAAGCACTGCTCAACGAGGTGGCAGAACTGCAGCCGCAGGTAGTGATCCTGGACATCAACATCGCGCCCATTTCCGGACTGGAAGCCGTTAAGCTGATCCGCGAAAAATCACCCGATTCCCGTACCATTGGCGTATCGATGCACAACCAGCCTTCCTTTGCCAAGCGGATGATCTCCAATGGTGCCATGGGCTACGTCACCAAGAATTCACCGAAGGATGAGATGTACAAGGCCATCAATGAAGTGATGGACGGACGTACCTATATCTGCTCGGAAATAAAGGATCGGATCACTCAAAATGTGCTGATGGACGACGAGGAATCGATCCGCCTCAATTCGCTTACCGACCGGGAGCTCGACATCATCAAGCTGCTCAAGGACGGTTCAACGACCGAGGAGATAGCAGACAAACTTTCTCTTTCTCCCCGTACGGTCGATACCCATCGGGCAAGGATCCTGAAAAAACTCAAACTAAAAAACTCTCTTTCCCTGATCAAACTCATCCACGAGCGACTTCCTTACCTATAGGTTTGCTGTATGCAAGCCACGATCCCCCTCCACACATTGATCTGCACGCCCGATGCTGAGGCGCAGCTGGCCCTTCAATTCTTTGCCCAAAATCACCCCGCTGTCGCAGGCGTACGCCGGGTCAATACCTGGGCGGAGGCATTGGGTGCCGCCGCACATAGTGAGTTGATCTTTTTGGATCCCCGCATCATTCCTTCTCCGGAAGCATTGAATCAAATCGCACCTGGCGTTTCGGTCATTCTGATCGCCGGCGATCCACACGACTGCCGTCGCTTTCGGGGAACACGCGTCCGGAGTTGCCTGCTCACTCCGGTTACCTGGGAGTCGTTTCAATGGACGATGCGCTCCGTACAACCCATGTACGCGATGGAGACGGCATGAAAAAAGGCACCCGGAGGTGCCTTCATTCAGTTGAGCAAAGCAGGGTTTAGCTCAGGTTCTTGGCCAAATGCTTTGCCATGTCGAACATGGATACTTGACTCTTTCCACCGAAAACGGCTTTGAGTTTGGCATCCGCATTGATCATGCGCTTGTTGGTTTTGTCCTGCAGCTTGTTGGCTTTGATGTAAACCCAGATCTTTTTCACCACTTCGGTGCGGGGCATAGCCTTGCTTCCTACTACCGCAGCCAGATTTGCACTGGGGGTGAGGGGCTTCATGAAGGCAGCAGAAGGTTTGCGTGCAGATTTCTTCTTCTTAACTGCTTTTTTCACAGCTTTCTTAGCTGGTTTTTTCGCTGCTTTCTTCGCAGCTTTCTTGGCGGGTTTCTTTGCCGCTTTCTTAGCAGGCTTCTTGGCTGCTTTCTTGGCGGCTTTCTTTTTTGTTGCCATGGTTAAAGGTTTTAGAATTTAAATGGGTTTGATTTGCAAACCGCAAACAAATATATGAGAAATCCATTCTCTTCCAAGAGGGAAAAATATTTTTTACGAGAGAAAATAATCCACCCGGCCCGGATATCTCCTCGGAAACGGGAAGGATTTTGTTCATTTGCACTCGAACGGAAACCATGACCACCGATCTATCCTGGCTCTCCCGAACCCAGTTGCTCATTGGGGAAACGGCGCTCCGCCAATTGGCGAAGGCACACGTTTGTGTGGTGGGACTGGGTGGTGTCGGTTCCTATGCCGCCGAATTCATTGCCCGCGCTGGCATTGGGAAAATGACCATCATCGACGGCGATGTGGTTGATCCCACCAATCGCAATCGGCAACTTCCCGCCTTGGCCACCAACCACGGTTTACCCAAAGCCACCCTCATGGCCGAGCGCCTGCAAGCCATCAATCCCGAACTGGAATTGAATGTCATCGATGCCTTCATCCGCCCCGAACATGTGCTGGACTCCCTGGCTGCCGCACCCAACTACCTGATCGATGCCATCGACAGCATCACGCCCAAGATCACCTTCATCAAAACCGCATTGGAACGAAAGATCCCCCTCGTGAGTAGCATGGGCGCTGGTGCCAAATTAGATCCCACCCGGTTGCAAGTGGTCGATATATCAGAAACCTATAACTGCCCTTTTGCCCAGCAGATTCGCAAACAACTCAAATCCCGCTACGGCATCCGTCAGGGCTTGAAAGTTGTATTCTCCCCCGAAGAGCCGATCAAGAAAAGCCTCATGCTTACCGACGGAAAAAATTTCAAAAAATCGGCCTACGGTACCATTTCCTACCTCCCCGCGGTATTTGGCGCCGTGTGTGCGTCGGTAGCCATAAGGGAGATTATGGTGAAGGGTGAAGGATGAAAGATGAAGGGTGAAGGCGTTGGGCGTTTAGAGAACAGGGTTTAGAGTTTAGCACAAAAGGGTATTCACGTGCGGCTCAGAGATTTTATACTACACCCTAAA
>CAXRAX010000014.1:0-16898 GCA_964229195.1 Chitinophagaceae bacterium
CCACTTACCTCCGTCTCAAATTTTTTTCCAATCCCCTCTACAGATACCCGCACCTCCTCCACCGAAAAATTATCCAACAATATCCGGTGCACACATCCTGTACCCCACTCCATCACTTGTTGTAATTCTTCACTATTCCGAACCTCGATCTCTACCGGTATCGATAAATTTTTATCCGATAAATAGCGACGCGTGGCTTCCAGAACAGGACCGATCCCTCCTCCATGATCGATGTGATTGTCCTTGATCAGGATCCGGTCATACAACCCGAACCGATGATTCTCCCCACCCCCGATCCGAACCGCCTCCTTCTCCGCCCACCGAAACCCAGGTGTGGTCTTGCGCGTATCCAACAAAACAGCCGACGTACCCTTCAACGCCGTTACATATTTATCTGTCAACGTGGCGATACCCGACATCCGCTGCATCAAATTCAACGCCACCCGCTCCCCGATCAACAACGACCGGGCCGAGCCAGCTAATTCAAATACCCGATCCCCCGGCCGAATCCGCTCCCCATCCTGCTTCAATACAGTATATACGACCTAAGCATCCACAAATGAAAAAAACGCCAATGCCGCCTGCACGCCGGCCAATACTCCCTCCGATTTGGCCAACAATAACGCCCTTCCGGGTACCGACGAGGCCACCGTGGCCAGCGTAGTATGATCTCCATCGCCCAAATCCTCCTCCAGCCATTGCCGAAAGGAATCCTCCCGATTGCTATTTACCATAACACAAAAATAGCCGCATTTCCCCCGCACCCACCACGCTTTCGTAACTTTGAGCCGCCATTCGATAGAAAACGTATGTCTGAAATAAAACGCAAGGTCATTTTGGTGATCATGGACGGCTGGGGACTCGGAAAAGTACCCGCCGCCGATGCCATCCAACATGCGCGCGTCCCCTTCACCGATAGCCTCTATCAACGCTATCCCCATACCACCCTGGTCACCTGCGGAGAGGCCGTCGGATTGCCAGCCGGACAAATGGGAAACTCCGAAGTGGGTCACCTCAACCTCGGCGCCGGACTAATCTTATACCAAGAGCTCCAGCGCATCAACAAAGCCATTCTCGACGGCGAAATGGCCCGCAACCCAACCCTGCAAGCCAGCTTCCAATACGTCCTCGAAAAAAATAAACCGCTGCACCTACTCGGACTCGTCAGCGACGGCGGTGTACATGCCCATATCGACCACCTGATCGCATTGGTCAATGCTGCCCACCAAGCCGGCGTGAAACAGATCTTCATACACGCATTCACCGACGGACGAGATACCGATCCCAAAAGCGGCAAAGGTTTCATCGCCCGGTTGGAAACTGCCATCCAAGGAAAAGCACAGATCGCTACCGTGAGTGGCCGGTATTATGCGATGGACCGCGACAAACGCTGGGAACGGATCAAACTTGCCTACCAAGCACTCGTGGAAGGAAAAGGACGCATGGCCCCGGACGCAAACACCGCCATTGAATCCTCCTACCAAAACAACCTTACAGATGAATTCCTCTTGCCTACCATCATCCAGGATGAGAAGGATCAACCCGTAGCCACGATTCGCCCCCAAGACGCCGTAATCTGTTTCAACTTCCGGACCGATCGCTGCCGCGAGATCACGCAAGTGCTCACCCAAATGGATCTGCCGGAACATGACATGAAAAAACTCGATCTACATTATACCACCTTCACCGAATACGATAAAAGCTACCAGGGCGTACAGGTGGTCTTTGCTACCGATAACCTCAACAACACGCTGGGGGAAGTGTTGGCCAAGCACGGACGTACGCAGATCCGAATCGCCGAGACGGAAAAATATCCGCACGTGAGTTTTTTCTTCAGTGGCGGACGCGAAAAACCTTTCGATGGCGAGCACCGGATCATGATCCCCTCGCCCAAAGTGGCTACCTACGACTTGCAACCGGAAATGAGTGCCAAAGAAGTAACCGCGGCTATCCTCGAAGAGATCAAAAAAGGAAATACGGATTTTATCTGCCTCAATTATGCCAATGCGGATATGGTCGGCCATACCGGCATCTGGCAAGCCGCCATCCGAGCCGTAGAAACGGTCGATGATTGTGTGGCACAAGTCGTTCAGACCGGGTTGCAAAACGGATACACGATCTTCCTCACCGCCGACCATGGCAACGCCGATTACATGATCAACCCGGACGGCTCCCCTAATACGGCCCACACCCTGAATCCCGTTCCTTTTTTCATCATCGATAAAGAATGGAACGGAACCATCGATGCCGGAAAATTAGGTGATATTGCCCCCACGATCTTGACACTGATGGGTATTCCGGTACCGAAGGAAATGACCGGGAACATACTGATCGACCATTCCTAAATCAACCGAGATGATTAAAAAGATCGGCTGGACCTTACTGACCGCCCTGCTGTTGATCCAATTCGTTCGCCCGGCAAAAAACCAATCCCTTGCCGCCTCACCGAACGCGATCCAAACGCAATATCCCGTTCCCGAGAACGTATCGGTCATCCTAAAAAAAGCTTGTTACGATTGCCACAGCAACAACACCCAGTATCCTTGGTACGCTAACCTCCAACCCGTGTATTGGTGGCTGAACGATCATGTGGAAGAAGGGAAAAGTCACCTCAACTTTGACGAATACACCCACCGTCGGTTGCGCTATCGATATCATAAGATGGAGGAACTGATCGCGGAAGTAAAAGAAGGAGAAATGCCATTGAACTCCTACACCTGGGTTCATGGCGAAGCCCGGCTAAGCCCGGAAGAACGAATGGTCTTGACCGGTTGGGCCCAACAGATCATGGATACCCTGAAGGCCAACCATCCGATCGATAGCCTGATCCGAAAAAAATAATCAACGACGGATGCGGGCATACCTCAGCGGACTCAGTACGATTGTGACAATCCTGATAAGTGTATCGGTATACGCTCAAGCAGACACGTCGAAAGTTGGCTTGCTGGAAGAGGCAGTTATTTACACCAACAAGTTCCGGGAGAAGGTCAAGCACACCGCACAGCAAGCCCTGGTGATCGACAAAAAGTCAATCGCGAATATCCATGCGGCCAATACGGCCGACTTATTACAAGCGGGAGGTAAAGTATTTGTTCAAAAAAGCCAACAAGGCGGCGGCAGTCCGGTCCTCCGGGGCTTCGAAGCCAGCCGCGTCCTGTTGCTGGTAGATGGCATCCGAATGAACAATGCGATCTACCGGGCGGGGCATCTGCATAATGCCATTACGGTAGATCAAAATATTTTGGAGTCGGTGGAGGTACTAATGGGACCCGCCTCCACCCTGCACGGCAGCGATGCGCTCGGGGGTGCGATCCACTTTCGCACCAAACCGGTGATCTTGTCAAACCATAACAAAACCCAGATCAGCGGCCATCAATTTCTTCGTTACCGGACAGTGAATAAAGAAGTGAGCGGACATGTGGATGTTAACCTGGGCACCCGAAAATTCGGGTGGTTACAGTCCTATACGTTCAGCAAATTCGGCGACCTCAAAATGGGCAGCCGGTATCCGAATCAATATCCCCACTTCGGACGCCGGTCGCAGTACATTGAAACCAAAGGAGGCATCGATCGCCTGGTGCGCAACACGGATGAACGAATCCAAAAATTTTCGGGCTATCAGCAATGGGACATCACCCAAAAAATGCTGTACCAGCCATCCGCTAAGATCGCGCACGCATTCAACCTACAACTCTCGAACTCGACGGATGTTCCTCGCTACGACCGCCTGCAGGATACAAAAGATTTTGGGGGGACAGTGGGACGAACCTTACGCTTCGCCGAATGGTATTACGGCCCGCAGTTCCGCAGCCTGGCCGCCTACCAGGTTCGCTGGATGCTACACGCAGATCAAGAATTTAATTTTCAGGTTCACCATCAATTCATTCGTGAAAGCCGGCAAACCCGCGAATACCTACAATATGAAAAGTTCGACAGCCGACGCGAACAGATCCAGGTATGGGGCTTTAATTTGGATGCCCGCACCAAAAGGGGCAAAGATGAATTCACCTACGGAATGGATGGTCAGTGGAACGACTTGAATTCGAAAGCGGATCGGACCAACCTCCGTACCGGCACAAAGACGGCGATCGATACGCGGTATCCGGATGGTCAGAACCGGATGTTGTTTTGGGGACTGTATGGTCAGCACCTCCGAAAAATTCAGAACAGCAAATGGGTCTTGAACGACGGCATACGCCTGCAACACGTTTCGCTCCGCTCGACCCTGCTGAACAATTCCTTTTTCAATTTTCCGTTTACCGAGATCCGGCAAGATCATCTTGCCCTCACCGGAAATGTCGGGATCGTGTACAATCCCGATGCCGCAGGGCGGCTGGCCCTGAACCTGAGCAGCGGCTTTCGTACGCCCAACATCGATGATGCGGCCCGGGTATTTGAATCGAGCACCCTACAACGCCGACTCATCCTGCCCAATCCGTCAATTCGCCCGGAACGTACCTATAATGCAGATCTTAATTGGATATTCCGCCTGGCAGAAAAGATCCGTTTCGAAGGAGCCCTCTTCTATACGCTGTATCGGAATGCGATCGCCCTGGCACCTTATCGGTTGAACGGATCCGACTCGGTCGACTACAACGGCGCTCGTTCGGCCCTGTATGCCAATCAAAATGCCCGAAAAGGATATTTAGCAGGGGTGCAGTTCCGATTAGGATTTGATCTGGGCAGGGGTTGGTCGCTCGACAACACCCTTACACAAACCCAGGGGCGCTATCAGACAGCGGATGGGGAGCTGCCGCTTGATCATATTCCTCCCGTATTTGGCCGCAGCGGACTTCAATACCAACATAAAAAATTCCAAACCGAGGCATTCCTCTTATTCAATGGATGGAAACGCCTGCGGGACTACAATTTAGAGGGAGAGGACAACCTCCAATACGCCACGCCGGATGGGATGCCAAGCTGGATGACCTTGAATTGGCGGTTTCAGGTGGCCGTTTCCAAAACCCTTCAGATACAAGGGAGTGTGGAAAATTTATTGGATCGCAACTACCGGGTTTTTGCCTCGGGGCTCTCGGCCCCGGGCCGGAGCTGGATGATCGCGGTCAGAACAAATTTCTGAATCCAGGTCACACATTTTCCTGTAGAAATTTTCTTACATTGAGGGTAGAAATGACCGACCAGGCCCTGATACAAGGTTGTCTGCGCAAAGACCTGACGGCGCAGCGGGAATTGTACGATCGCTACAGCCCTAAGATGCTGGCGGTTTGTCACCGCTACGCCGTTAATCGGGAAGATGCGGAAGACATGTTGCAAGAAGGATTTGTGAAAGTTTTTTTACAGATCGGTTCCTTTGAAGGAAGGGGTTCGTTTGAAGGTTGGATCCGTCGCATCATGGTGCACACCTGCATCAATCACCTGAAGAAGAACAAAAAGTTTCAGGAGAACCTGGACCTGATCCACGCCCACGGTATACCGACTCGTTCCGAAGCGATTCCCTCGATCGTACAGGCCAAACAGATCACCGAATGCATTCGGTTGTTACCCGTTGGGTATCGAACCGTCCTGAATCTTTTCGCGATTGAAGGATACAGCCACCGGGAGATCGGAGAGATCCTGGACATTGAGGAAAGTACCAGTCGCAGTCAGTACACACGAGCAAAAAACCTGCTGGAAACCCTGTTGATCCAGCGAAATATCCTACCGCCTCACAAACAAAAGACGGAGTGGCTGGTTGCTACCCGATGAGCACATGTCAAACGAACACCACCATACCGAATTTGAACAATGGCTCCGCGAGGAGACCGATCGGCATCGGCTTTATGCCGATGAATCGGTTTGGGAACGTATCCAAAATCGGCTTCGTCGTAGGCGATGGCTTCCGTTCGTGTTGACGGCTTTGGTGATCATCAGTGCCAGCGTTACTTGGGTCATGATGGATCAGCCCGATCTTCCCATCAATTATGCTTCCCGTACGGCTAACCTGCCGACGAAGTCTGCCTCCCAACAAAATCGTTCAATCGGAAACACCCAGACTGAATCTAAGATCGCCACGCCCTATCGAAATGCTCAAAACAAACCGGAAGAGTCTTCGCTCACCTTCCTGATACAGGCTTCTGCCGAAGCGGGTACAACTACCGACGCGCAAACGTATACCACCGAATTCTGGGCAGTGACGGGGGCGGCTGAACCGATACGGCCTGAGCCCACTCGATTGAGTATAACTACTCCGGTCAGCGTCAGTTCGATCAAACCGATCGTTCCGGTCAACACCCGGATCGATCCCTCGTCAATCGCAACGGTCATCTCCGAAACGAATCCATCCACCCCGATCGAAGAAAACGCAACGGATCGGGAGATCGAGACGGCTGCCTGGTTGCCCGAACAGATCCAAACCATCGAAAGCGTGATCAACAACTATAAGGGCAAACGCACGCGAAAGAGTTGGAAAGTGCAGTTGAGTGTTAGTCCCACCATCAGCTATCGTCACCTCATCGAAAATGCGACGGCCTTACAAGCGGCACGCTCCCTGATGAGTCCGGCGCCCGCCCTGGCTGCACCGGAACTGGAAACGGTGGTAGATCACAAGCCGGATATGGGATTGCAATTCGGACTGCTGGCCAACCGGCGGCTGACCAAAAACGTAGATCTGATCGCGGGATTACAGTTCAACATCAATAAATATGATATCCGGGCCTATCATGGCAGCCGGGAAGTGGCGACGGTCGGACTCAACAACGGAGGCGGGACCGGTTCGGTTTCCTCCTTTACCAATTACCGAAGCTCGGGTGGTGCCTGGGCCAATTGGCTGGCGAATTTTTATTTCTCGGTCTCCGCACCGATCGGCTTCCAATACCAGGTGGCTGGAAACAAAAAATGGAGTTGGGGTATCGGTTCTACCCTGCAGCCCACGTATATGTTGAGTAACCGCGCCTATATTCTTTCGACCGATTACAAGAACTACCTGGAGGTGCCCTCCCTGGTTCGTCGTTGGAACCTGAATGGTCAGCTGGAAACCTTCATTGGATTCCAGCGCGGAAAAACGCGGTGGACGCTGGGGCCCCAAGCCCGTTACCAGATCCTCTCCAGCTATGAGAAGGCCTATCCCGTCAGCGAGCATTTGTTTGATGTGGGGATAAAACTGGGTGTGGGACTTTAACATCCCTCAAGCCGCCGGATGCGGTAATTTTGGGCATGCGCATATTGCTCCTCCTCTTTGTCGGAACCTTCCTGGCTTGTCATCAAAATGAACCGAAAAAGAAATTCATTTCGGCCCCCTCGTTGATCGAGCAGCAGGTGCGACAGATCGACACTTCCCTCTTTTCGATCAAACGATACACTACGATCGACTCGCTACCGACCGATACGGCTTTTATCGCCCGAGAAAATTTCCGCGAAGCGGTATCCGATTTCCTACAAATACCGGACCTCAGCGATCCCAAACAAGCACGTGCCTTTTCGGAGGAGACCCGGTACGAAGACCTGACCAACCGGGCGATCATTTCATATACGGCGATCGATCCGAACAAACAGCCCTTTCAAACCATTGAACTGTTCGTAGAGCCGAATCTGGATACCGGCGATCAGACCCGAACCATTTTGGCAGTGCGTCGCCACAACGACCGAAATGGATTTGAGCAGGTACAGCTGATCTGGCAAATGAACAAGAGTTGTACCCGCACACGCCTGACCCGCAAACCGGGAGGGGTAGAGCAACTGCAAACGACCAAATGGAGTTGGAACGAATAATACTATGACGCCAGAATCGCTTCCATCGGTGGTAGCGGGACTGCCAACTGGTCCCGGCGTTTATCAATATTTTGATGAGCAAGGGGAGCTGATCTATGTGGGAAAGGCCAAGAACCTGCGCAACCGGGTACGATCCTATTTTCAAAAGGATCTGGAATCGAACAAAACCCGGGAGTTGGTGAAGCGGATCCGGCGCATTCAATTCACAACGGTCCATTCCGAAGAGGATGCGTTTCACCTGGAGAATAGCCTCATCAAGGAATTTCAGCCCCGCTACAACATTCGGCTGAAGGATGACAAGACCTACCCCTGGATCGTCATCAAAAAAGAACCTTTTCCGCGCATCTTCCTCACTCGAAAAAAATTCGATGATGGCTCGGAATATCTGGGACCCTTCACGCATTCGCAGCAGGTACGGGAGTTGTTGGAATTCGTCAAGCAGATCGTACCGCTTCGTACCTGTTCGTTGGCCCTGTATCCTAAATCGATCGAGAAGGGCAAATTCAAGGTTTGTCTCGAATATCATTTGGGAAATTGTTTGGGGCCTTGTGCAGGACATCAATCGGCCGAATCCTATGCCAACGGCATCCGACAGATCCGTGATTTACTCAAGGGAAATCTGAAACCAGTGATGGAGGAGGTGCGCGTACAAATGAAAGCCGCCGCTGCCGAGTGGCGATACGAGGAGGCCGAGCGATGCCGACAAAAATTGCGGTTCCTGGAAAATTATCGGTCCCGTTCCGTAGTGGCCAATGCCCGGGTCAAGGAAGTCGATGTATTTGCCGGAAAAGAACAACAAGGTCATTTTTTTATTAGCTACCTGATGGTGCGAAACGGAGCCATCGTGCAAACACATGCCACGCGGGTGGAGGATCCGCTTGGATCTGCCTCGGGAGAACTGCTCCTGGCCGGAATCGCTCAGTTGCGCGAACGACTGGGATCTTCCGCAAGCGAGATCGTAGTATCGGAGCGGATCGATTATCCTGATGCCACGGTGCGGATCACGCTTCCGAGGGCCGGAGATAAAAAAGCATTGTTGGAATTGGCACACAAGAACCTTTTGCACCACATCCAGCATTGGATATCGACCAAATGGAAGCAAACGGACCTGGATGTCTTGTCGGGCGATGCCTTGCTGGAACAGGTGCAGGAGGACCTACAACTATCGAACCTGCCCCGGCACATTGAATGCTTCGATAACTCCAATTTTCAAGGCAGCTATCCGGTTTCTGCGATGGTCTGTTTCAAGAATGGTAAGCCGAGCCGAAAAGACTACCGGCAATTCCACATTCGCTCGGTCGTTGGTATCAACGACTTTGCCTCGATGCAGGAAGCCGTGACCCGTCGCTACCAGCGGCTCTTGCGGGAGGGCGGACCCTTTCCCCAATTGGTGATCATCGATGGCGGAAAAGGTCAACTGAACGCCGCCCAGCAGGCGATACAGGAATTGGGATTGTCGGGGCAGATGACCCTGATCGGACTGGCCAAAAATGTAGAGGAGATCTTTTTTACGGGCGACAGCCAATCCCTGAAACTGGATTACCGAAATCCATCCCTGCTGTTGATCCGCCGCATCCGCGACGCGGTGCACCAACACGGACTCAGCTTCCACCAACAACTCCGTAGCAAAGGAGCCATCCGAAACGAGCTGGAAAATATTCCGGGCATCGGAAAGCAGACCGCAGAAGAATTATTGAGCCGCTTCCGCTCGGTTCGAAATATCCAGGAACAGGAAGTCGGGGAACTGGCCGAAGTGGTCGGACCAGCCAAGGCCCGAAAGATTGTTGATTATTTTCGAAAGAATGAGTGAGCCTTATTAAACAGATGAAATAAAAAAGGGGCCTGAATAGACATTCAGCCCCGTTAAAATCCAATATCCTATGAAAAACCAGTCCGAAAATACATATTTTATAGAGTTAGCCTAATTTGAGAGGACTTTTTTTTACGTCATAAAATATTGAATACCAATTGATTGTTTTATAAAAACCCCTCAAACTTCTCAAAGGATTCAAACTTTTCAAACTCCTCAAACTTCTCAAACTCCTCAAACGCTTCAAACTCCTTCCCCGGATAAAAAAAATCCCGCCCGAAGGCAGGATTCAAAAGGTTGAATGACGTTTTCGAGATCAGTACGACCAGAGGTCCTGTTCAAAATTGAAGATCTTTTCCTTGATATTATCGCCTTCCAGCAACCGCAGGATATCGTTGTCGATCATGTTGCGGATAAAGGCATTGGAGGGATTATCGATCGTTGATTTCACGATGTAGCTGCTGAACATCCGGCTTTCGAACAATTCTTCCCAGGTCATCCGGTTTTGTCCCATGTTCTTGGGATTGTACACTTCGGCTTTTACCAACATGGGACGTACATCGGGATAGTATACCCAGAACAAAGAGGAAGTACCGCGCTCGCGTTTGGTATTGGGCACATATTCGGTTTTGAGCAAACCGATCCCCAATATGCGTACGAACATGCGGCTCGACTCGCGGTCGAATACCCACTCTTCTTTCAGACGGATCTTAACGACATCGTCGGGGTTAAAACTTTTCCGGGTAACGGTTCGTCCGACAATTTTATTGATGTCATTCAGGTCACGCACGAAGGCTGTATCCAATCCGCCGGCGGTCTTTTGAAAAACATCTGAAACGGTCAGTGGTGTTGTAAACCGATCGTCTGAAAAAGCGGTAACCTTTCCGCTGGTTACGGCATCCATCAGCATGGCCACGAACATCTGGTTGCCATCGTCTTCTACGGCCTTATAGGTGAAGACTTTATTCATTTTCTCGCGCAGGTCCAATTCGCGCCAGACTTTTTCAGCATACAGGGCATCGTCCCAACGCAGGTGTTCATAATCCAACGGTTTACGATCGCGGACGAGTCCTTTTTCATAAGCATTGTCGTTGCGCAGGGAGACGGTGGGGCCACCGGTTGCGCTCACCGTATCATAGGTGATCGGCAGGTTCGCGTATGGATCGTAGTTGGGTGGTTGCCCGTTGTTATTGTTGTTCTGCGGATTTCCGGTGGTGTCGGTGGCAGGAGCCGGTGTTGTACGGGTAGTATCTGCACCGCCGCCACCGCCTCGTCCGCCCCGGCCGCCCCGACGCTGTGCATCAGCGGGGTTGACTTGCAACAGCAAGCCACCAAGCAACAATCCGAGTACGATGAATTTTCCTTTCATAACCAAAATTTATTGAATATAGTACACTAGGGCAGGGGCTTTATTGACCCGGCCATCCGGCCCTTTCACTTTGATCTCCTCGATCGTTACCATCCGACCCGGTTTCACGTGTTGCTTGATGGCGCCTTGCACCTGCGGAGTGAAGGCTGCTCCCACGTTCGCGATGTTCACGATGTCGTCATCCGTATCGCAAAGGAAGTTGAAGCTAACAACGTTGTACTTGAGTTCGAAGGGGAAGTTCATGATACCGGCTCCTACCCCAGCCTGCGAACGAAATTCGCCGGCAGTTACTTGCTCACCACTTTGGCGTCCGCCAACATAGGCTTGTGCGATGGGCAGGGGCTGCACTCGGAATTCGGAAGCACCGGCAAGCTTTTCATCGACGTATACATTGATGAGGCATTTATCGGTGATCTGATTCACCCGGCAATTGTATTTACCGTTACCGAGGCGACTCAACTGACCGCCGCCGCCGATGATCTCGGCGCGCACTTTGTCATCTCCGCCGCCACTGGCTGCAATGGTGATGGGATTGTCTACTCCGATATACAATACGTTCATCTTATCGAGTGCGATGGAGGCATTGGCGGATCCAACAGTGTACTCGATGGGAATGGTTCGGGTTTGAGGATTGCCGTCCTGGTCAGTAAAGGACACAGTGACATTGATGTTACGACTGCCCACACCGGTAGCCGTGGTCTTGTAGATCGCCATGCCCTTGTCGTTGAGGGCCACATTGGAGCCGTTGATGGTTACCGTGGGTAACTTGGAACGACTGAACGCTCCCAATCCGGCAGTGATCTCCAATTCTTGCCCGGGCATCAGGTATTTGGAGCTTTGTCCGACGATCGCCTCGAAGGCATCAAACCGGAGTTCTACCTTACCTACTTGCTCGTGACAGAACGTAACGATCTTGTTCTCCGCGTTGCGGATGTCGTTCTGAAATTTACTCAGGATACTCAGCGCGCCCACGGTAGGGGCCATATAGAAATACGCTTTCTCCCAATCGGGTTTATCGGTATTCTTGGGTTTATCCAGCGAGATCGGAAGGCTTTTCTCGAACTGGGCCCGGATGGCAGAGTCTTTCAGCACATTGTTCTTGTAATCGCGAAGTGCGACTAATAATTTTTGGCCATGTCCCTCATTGATCATCATGCGCGTAACGGTGTTCTGATCATCGTCGCCCTTCGACTCAGCTAGCAATTGCCGTTTCAGGTTATCGATGAATTTGTACACGTCGGTCGTGTAAGCGATCACCTCTTTGGCCTTGGGCTGCCAAATGGTGGCCTTTTCACGGGTGGCATCCTCATCCATTTTATTGGTGAGGGATTCGAAGATCTTATCGGTGGAGAGCTGAACGGTACTGTTCGATTTCTCCAAGCTTTCATTGATGGTCTTGAATGCATTCAGGATCTCCGCTGATATATTGATGGCCAACAGGGCGGTCAACACCAAGTACATGATGTTGATCATCTTCTGTCGGGGCTCTTTTGGTAAAGCCATGTTTCTGTACGTTTATTACGGTTGAATAATCACTTTTCGGTCCACCCGGCATCAGCGTCCCTGCATCGCCGACAACATGTTGCCGTAGATGCTGTTGAGACGGCCCAGGTTACCGGCCAATTGACCAACTTGCTCTTGTACTTTCTTGGAGTCTTCGACGCTGCCCATCAGGGTATTCGAAACCTCAGAAAGTTTGCCATAGAAATTATTCAACGCTTTCAAATGGTTGTTGCTGTCTTGCAATTCCAATTCGTAGATCGTGTTGAGCGAAGCGAGGTTTTTGGTGAGTACCTGGATCTGCTCGTGGAACTGCTGGGCACCGGAAGTAGCTTGGGCGAACGCTCCCACGGAACTGGCGGCATCGGAATAGGCTTTCTTAACGGCATCCAGCTGGGTCGTTACTTCCCGTGTCTTGTGGGTGAAGTCTTGTGAAGCAGCCGCCATGTCGGTCACGTCTTTCAATCCGGCTACCGTAGCATTCAGTTTGGTGAAACTTTCCTGCAGTGCTTTCATGGCTTCTGGTCCACCGGCTGCTTTGGTGACACCTTCCACCGATAACAACTCCTCGTCATGACCAGGGGCTTCTTCCGGCGGATAAATGATATAGAGGGCTCCGTAGACGGCGAAGATCACCGCCTCCGTAAGCAAACCCACCCACAGCAGTAAATCGGCGCCTTTGGTATGTGTGATTTTAAAAAGGGCACCCACGATTACTACAGATGCTCCGAAGGATACACCCACGTCTACCCATTTACTGACATGAGGGGGAATTTTTGCTGCCATAATTGTTGTTTATTGAATGGTTGAGATGAAAAAGTTACAAGGTTGGAATTAACGACCGCCGCCGCCTTTGGGAGGTGCTGCCGGCAGATCGATCACACACCGGAAACCGATGTAGGATTTGGAGGTGTCTTGATATTCGTAGGTGCTGGTACCGTTCTGCAGGTAATAGCCCACATCTTTCCAGCTGCCACCACGGATCACTTTGCGTTTCATCAGCGGCGGATCATCCTTGCCGGCGTTCCAACGAACATCCGGATTCATATCGTGTTGGAAATTGTTGCGGCCCTCGTAATAGATCGAGGAAGTCCACTCCGCCACATTACCCGACATGCAATACAGTCCGAAATCATTCGGCCAATACGAATCGGCCCGCACGGTGTAGAATCCTCCGTCTTCCGGATAGTTTCCACGGCCGGGCTTGAAATTCGCCAGCAAACATCCCTTCTTGTTGCGCAGATAATAGTTGCCCCAAGGATACATGGTCTGAGAACGGCCGGCGCGAGCGGCATATTCCCACTGGGCCTCGGTAGGCAAAGGGAAATCGGACTCTTGGGGACGCTTCTTGCCATTCAGGAAAGCGTTCAGGTAATGCGTACGCCACTCACAGAACGCGGTAGCCTGTTTCCAACTCACACCAACTACCGGATAGTTTCCGAAAGCAGGATGCGAGAAATAACGCTTGGCCATCGGCTCGTTGTAAGAGTACGTATAGTCGCGGATCCACACGAGGGTATCGGGATAGATCGGGAGATCATACTTCACGATGAACTTGGAACGGGGAGGCGTGGTGCCGTCGGGATTCTTGGCCGCCTTGGCTGCTGCCTTCAGGTCGAATACCTCGGAATGGAAAATGATCTTTGAAGGATCGATCTCTTTCTTGCCAAAAATGCGATCGTCGGGTTGCAAAATGATATCAGTGGTGCTGAGCTGCTCGATCACTTTGGGATCACCCCACTTGATCGTTCTCATCTTGGTCCAATCAACGCGCTCAATACCTTCCTTGTCGGCCTTAACATATCCCAACTTGCGGGCAACAACTGAATCCCGTACCCAGTACACAAACTGACGGTACTCGTTGTTGGTCACCTCGGTAGCATCCATCCAGAAGCCGCTGACTGAAACCGTGCGGTTGCGGGCACTGAAAGCATAGGCCGGATCTTCGTCGCTCGGACCCATGTGAAAATATCCCTGGGGTACATAAACCATTCCGGGAGGCTTCGGCAGAACATATTTGCTTCCGGGAGCAACACCATGCAACTGACCATCATTGGCCAAACCGGTGCCTCCCTTGGATTTCTTTCCCCCCAAAATGCCACAACCACTCAGCAAAACAACCGCTGAAAGCGTGCGGAATACAAGACCGAGATTCTTCATTTTCATTCAGTTAATGATAAAGGACAAATATAAGGTTAAACGGGTTTTTTTAGAACCCGGAAATGGGTTTTGTTTTTTTGAAAATCAGCGTTTTGAACGTTGGTCAACGTCGAAAAACGAGTAGGATGTTTTTTTTATTGTGCAGTTTAACCGATCAGACCGAAAAATCCCTTTTTTTCAAGCTGATTAACAACTCTTTAGGGGAAAATACGGGAGGCAAACACGTAGTATTTCGACAAACCTGAACAGTCGTTCGGGAATAAAGTTTAGGATCGGATAAACGGGGGAGTAGGTGGGCGGGATCAGTCAAAACCAGAAAAAGTCCCTCCGGCAGGTAACAACTACCTGCCAATTTCGACCAGTCGACGGCCTGCGGACCAGTGAGTGTAACCTCTGTAAGCCCGCCGACGTGTGCCGACAAGACCCTACACCAATACCCAAACGAACCGGGGTATCGCAAAATCGCCTGACCCAAGGCCGCGACCATCTGCTCGGAGCGAGCAATCCAATCCGATCGATCAAAGACCATCCCCAATCGGTGTAGATTTTCGGCCATGACCGCATTGGCGGCCGGCAAGGCCCCATCATAGATCTCTTTTTTTCGCAAGAGAAGATCGGTTTGCTCGCTAGAAGTGAAAAAGAAAAATGGCGATTCCGTGTCCGAGAAATGTTGGAGCGTGTCCTCTAACAACACCCTGGCCTCCTCCAACCATGCCCATTCCCCCGTAACCCCATGCCATGCCACCCAAGCGCGGATCAAATAGGCCCGGTCATCCAAAAATGCCGTGCCCATTCGTTTGCCGTCGGTACATACATGATGCCAACTTCCCGTCGACGATCGAAAATGCGTCATCAAAAATTGCAGGTTGCGCGCACCTAGTACTTGCCAAGCTTCCTCACCGGTTGCACGATACGCCAATGAACAAGCAGATTGCATCAACGCATTCCATCCCAATAGAATTTTATGATCCAGCCCCGGCCGAATCCGCGTTGCCCGATGTGCCAACAACTTCCCACGGCAACTGGCCAATTTTTCCTCCACGGCCTCCACGGAAAGTCCGTTCGACTGCGCGATCGATTCGACCGACCCCACCACCCGCAAAACATTCACTCCCTCCCAATTGCCGTCCTCCAGCACCTCATAATACGCCGAGAACAAGGGAAGATCCGCGCCCAAGATCTGCTGCAGTTCCGATAAGGTCCATACATAGAATTTTCCCTCCACCCCCTCACTGTCGGCATCGAGTGCTGAATAGAATCCACCGTCGGGATGCATCAATTCCCTTTCTAAAAAACCACGGATCTCCGCTAAGGTCCGCCGATATTTTTCCCGACCCGTGAGCTGATATGCTTCCGATATCGCCTCCACCAACAAGGCATTGTCGTATAACATTTTCTCGAAATGTGGCGCCAGCCACTCCCCATCCGTTGAATAGCGGGCAAACCCACCGGCCAGTTGATCGTATATACCGCCGTCGATCATTTGGTCCAGCGAAAACAACGCATGCGACCGGGCGGCCGACTGCTCATATCGTTCTCCCAGCAACATCAGGAAGCGGATGGAAAAACTCTGTGGAAATTTCGGGGGGCGTCCAAATCCACCGTACTGCGGATCGGCTTGTTTGAGCAAGGTCTGTCCCATCGCGATCAACCGCTCCTCCGTGAACAAACCCTCCTCCGGTTTTAATTTCTCACCGAAACGGTTGGATTCGATCAGGTGTGCCGTGAGGTTCTCCGCCTGTGCTTCCATCTCGTTGCGGCGCTCCCGAAAAGCGTTGGCTACGCCGGAAAGAACTTCCATCCAAGAAGACCTACCATGAACCGCTCGGGGCGGAAAATACGTTCCGCCATAAAAAGGTTTTCCGTCCGGCAGCAAAAAAGCATGCAAGGGCCAGCCGCCCTGACCGGTCATGGCCTGCACCGCATCCATGTAAATGGCATCCAAATCCGGCCGCTCCTCCCGATCGATCTTTATGTTGATGAAATGCGCATTCATGTAGGCCGCCACCTCGACATTCTCAAAACTTTCCCGTTCCATCACATGACACCAGTGACAGGTAGAATATCCAATGCTTACCAATAGGGGTTTGTTCTCGTCCCGCGCCCTGGCCAATGCCTCCTCACCCCAGGCGTACCAATCCACCGGGTTGTGAGCATGCTGCCGCAGGTAGGGACTGGATTCGAGGGAGAGACGATTCATGGAGAAGGGATGAGAAGTTGAGGGGATGAGGAGATGAGGGGGTGAGCGACCTGTTGTACTATCCTCCCCCCACGCCTAACCGCCTAAGTACTCACCGCCTCAGCCACTCATATTCTCATCCCTTCTCCAGGAACCGTCTCTCCCACGAATCC
>CAXRAX010000015.1:0-13092 GCA_964229195.1 Chitinophagaceae bacterium
CAGGAAACTGGCCTCCGCATCGCCGGGTTTGACAAGCTTATAATTACTGGCGAGCGCCGAAGCATTCCGAGGAGTCTTATCAACCAACTGGGCGTAGGACTGTCCCGCCGCCAAGATCAATCCGTGTTGCGCATACGTGGCATCGGAGGAAGAAGCATGACATCCGCTCGTGGCACAGGTAGTTGTTAGGATCTCGTCTTGTATAATATCAAAATCCGGCCGACCACTATCCGCCGACTTCTTACACGAATACACAACCAACAGCAACAAGAATATTACAAACCGCATACCCAAACTATTTAAACTCTTCAAACTTCTCAAACTCTTCAAACTCTAGTCAATCACCCTTCCCCCCGCATTGATCCAATTCGTGATCGCCTGTCGGTCGGTAGTCGGGAGCAATCCGCTGGTAGGCATCGGACTCGGAATGCCATCTACGGCGCGGGCTTTGATGCGGTCTTTGGCGGAAACGATCGCGCAATCGGTACTCAGGTTCACACCGCCGTTGGCTGTATTCGCATTGTGACAGCTCACACAATTATTTTGTACGATGGTCTTAACAGCCGTGAATAAGGGTCCCGCCGAACGCGTACCCACCGTGATCGATCCTTGCGTACCCGTACAGCCATTCGCATCCTTGGCTGTAACGCTATATGTACCGGCATTCAAGCTGGCAAAACTGGTAACGCTCTGAAAGGTTCCGTTGTTCAGGCTAAAAGTATAAGGTGCCGTTCCGCCCGATGCTGCCACGCCAATAGATCCACTGGCGCTGACACAGGGGGTAACACCGGTGACGGTTGGACTCACGCTGATCGTCACCCCACTGCAACTCACCGTATTTGTCAGGGTAAAACTGGCACTTCCCACACAACCGGCTGAACTCTTGGCTGTCACCGTATAAGACCCCGCCGCCAGGTTGGCGAATTGTCCGGTTGCCTGAAACGCACCATTATTAATACTATACGTAAAACCCGAAGCCCCGCTCGCCGTAGCAACGATCGCACCGTTGGATGCCCCGTTGGTGGGGTTAGTGGTTGTGCCGGTAACAGAAACGGTCACCCCGGCACAAGGATCGGCCGGCGGATCGTTCTTACTACAGGCAAAGCCGATAAGCAGCAGCGAGAAGAATATCAATACGAGCTGGAGCTGTTTCATGGCGGAGATTTTGGTTGTATTAAAGATACTGAGTATAGAACAGGAAGGGCGGGTAAAGGTTTAATAGGGGCGAGCCGCTTCATAATGTGCTTCATAATCAGGCCTTAACGTGCCCATCCACCGGTCCCAGCACAGAAAATACAACCCATAATTTCCCTTGAAATACCGATGATGTTGGTTGTGCGCCGCCGAGGTATTGATCCACCTTCCAAGCCGGGTTCGATGAAAACCCGCCGGATACAATTCCCATCCCAAATGCCCATACACATTGTATACGATCATAAAAAAGAAGAACAGAAAGAAATGGAGCTTGTGCAAGGGAAGCAAAAACAGGAAAACGATAAAGATACCTGCCTCCACCACGGCTTCAAGCGGATGAAAGGCATAGGCAGCCCAGGGAGAGGGGTTGGTGGACCGATGATGCACCAAATGAAACAGGTTGAATAATTTGGGATGATGCATGAGCCGGTGTGTCCAATAGAAATACGTATCGTGTACGAAGAGCATCACCGGAAACATCGCAAAAAAATAAACCCAGCCCATCTCGTCGATCGTATCATACCGTAACGTGTATTTGGAAATTGCCGGATTGCCAATGAAGATCACCGGTATGAGCGCAAAGATTAAAATGGTGAATACGGAATAGGCGATCTCCCGCAGGTAATCGCTTGGGCGGGGGTAGCGCGATTGGATTTTTCGGTATCCGATCGATTTTCGCAGGAGCACATAAAAAAGCAGAAAAGCCAGACCAGCTACAAGAAAATAACGTCCCCCAATGAGCTGAAGTACCCGGTCGTATTGCGAGAAGGACATCGGATTGGATTTTGCATCCGCAATTTACCAATTCATCGCAACTTTAGGGGGATGAAAACAAGCTTCACCGGTTGGTTGATCATGGTTTCTATGTGTGCCGCCGCACAGGTTCCGGTCTTTCGGTCGGGCACGGAGGGATATGCCAGCTTCCGCATTCCCGCCATCGTTACTTCTCCCAACGGAAAGCTCCTGGCCTTTTGTGAGGGACGGGTACAAAACGCCGGCGATTTTGGAAACATCGATGTTGTGATGAAAGAGAGTTCCGATGGGGGAAAGACTTGGTCGCCCCTGCGCATACTAGTCGATGCCGATTCACTGCAAGCCGGCAACCCGGCACCGGTAATAGACCAACTCGATCCGCGCTATCCCACCGGAAGGATCTTTCTGTTTTACAATACAGGTAACAACCACGAAGGAGAAGTTCGAAAAGGAAATGGACGGCGAACCGTTTGGTATATCACGTCGGTGAATGATGGAAAAACCTGGAGTGCTCCGGTCAACATCAGTGAGCAGGTGCATCGACCTGGGCCGCCCGATAATTGGCGCAGTTATGCCAATACGCCGGGCCATGCCCTGCAATTTTCACAGGGCCAGTATAAAGGGCGGATCTATGTGGCCGCGAATCATTCGGCCGGAGATCCCCAACGCGGGTTCGAGGATTATCGGGCCCATGGATTTTTTTCCGACGATCACGGTGATCATTTTCAATTGAGCGAATCGCTTTCGATTCCGGGTAGCAACGAATCGACCGCAGCGGAATTGTCGAACGATCGGTTGATGCTGAATAGCCGCAACCAGAAAGGAGATATCCGGGCACGCATCGTTTCGATCAGCGGAGATGGGGGTGCAAGGTGGGACAGTAGCTATTATGACAATCAATTGCCCGATCCGGTTTGTGAGGGAAGTTTACTGAACATCGGTTGGAAAAAGGGAAAGGCGATACTGGCCTTTTGCAATCCCGCCAGCCGGGAACGACGAGATAGTTTGACCTTGCGGATCAGTTGGGACGAAGGGCTTAGCTGGAGGAACGCCGTGGTCATGCCCCCTGCCGAGGATCGCGGCGACCGACAGGCCTATTCGGATCTGGTACGGATCAAAAAAAATCGGATCGGGATTATTTATGAACAGAACGGATATCGGGAGATCGTTTTCAAGTATATTGACATATCAAAATCCGTTAGCCGGAAGTAATACGCATGCAGTCGTTTCCATTTCGCATTTCAGATATTGGGAAAAGTTCGTTGGTTCGCTGGACGATCGTTGCGTTGAGCATACCCTTGGCCGGCGGGGTGGGACTACGACTATTGGGAGAATGGCAGGATAACGAATCAAAAAAGATACAGCCGATCGTCGTCAACGAAAACGTCACCGACTCGATCCTGACGTTGGTGGCGGTGGGCGACCTGATGATGGGCTCGAATTATCCCACGGACGCGTATTGTCCCCCTAAAAACCTCAAACTACTCGACCCTGTTTCGGAATTCTTGCGAGCAGCCGATCTGACATTTGCGAATTTGGAGGGAACGGTTATGAATGAAGGCGGAAAACGAAAACCATGCAGCAACCCTTCGGTTTGTTATGCGTTTCGGCAGCCCGAATATCTGGTGGATCAGATGAAAGAGGCCGGAATCGACTTATTGTCGGTAGCCAATAACCATTTGGGCGATTTCGGAGAGGAGGGACGGATCAATACCTGCCGCGTACTGCGTGAAAAGGGGTTTCGTTTCGGGGGACAGGAAATGCAACCCTGGGATACGATCACCGTGAAAGGAATTCGGGTGGGACTAACCGCATTCGCCCCTAACCAAGATTGCCTGCCCCTGAACGACTCGGAGCGGGTTAAAGAGATCGTACGCGAACTAAAAAATAAATGTGATCTGGTCATTGTCTCCTTTCACGGTGGAGCCGAAGGAAACGGTCGAACTCATGTACTTCGAAAAACGGAAAATTTTTTGGGCGAGAACCGGGGTAATGTGTATGCCTTTGCCCGTGTGGCGATCGATGCCGGGGCGGATGTGGTATTGGGACATGGTCCCCACGTACCCCGCGCGATCGATTTATATAAAGGAAGATTCATTGCCTACTCCATGGGTAATTTCTGCACCTACGGGCAATTCAATTTGAAAGGAGACGCCGGGATCGCCCCATTGTTTCAGCTGACGATCCGCCGCGATGGACGATTCCTGGAGGGCAAGATCCTTTCGATCAAACAAACCGGAGAAGGTGGACCCATCCCCGATCCCGATAAAGCCGCAGAAAAATTGATCCGATCCCTGACCCGTGCCGATATTCCGGAGAATCAGTTGCAGGTGGACTCTACCGGTACGTTTCACTTTTGAATCTTTCGTTGATCCCGTCTTTTCACTTTCCTTTTACGCACACAACGGAAAGAATCGGTAATTTTATCGGTCCGCTCTATCTCCTTGCATGAAATTGATTCGTAGTTGTTGGATGATCTTGTTGCTGTTGGTGGTGAACCAGCAGGTGGCCCGTGCCCGAACGGTCAGTTCAGACACGCTGGTGCCCGACCTGTCAACCATAACCGATGATCGGGTTTACAAACTGTTGACCACCGACTCGGTATACCTGGAGTGCTGGTATAACGACATCACATTTGTCTACGAAAAGATCCGGACGGCAGATCTTCCGGAGGTGACGGCGATTCCCATGCTCAATCCAGGTGAAACATTCACGGCAACCTGGTACGGTAAATTATCTTCCGGCTATAAATGGCGTTGGGGCCGTCAACACCATGGGGTGGACCTTCCCTTAAAAACCGGCGATACGGTTTACGCGGCATTCGACGGAGTGGTTCGATATGCACAGTGGAATAAATCGGGTTACGGAAACTGCGTTATCATCCGACATCGTAACGGATTAGAGACCTTGTATGCACACCTGAGTAAAATTGAGGTGAGTCCGAACCAATACGTAACCAGCGGTGAGCCCATCGCGCTGGGAGGAAACACGGGCCGCTCCTTCGGTGCACACCTGCATTTTGAGATCCGGTACAAAGATTTTTCGATCGACCCGGAAAGCATCATCGACTACAATACCCGACAACTAAAAGCCGATACGCTTCACTTTGTAAGATCCGCCACCCGAGGCGCTCGGTACAGCGGAGACATGAACGTGATGCCCGCTTCCTCTTTAAGCGATTCCCTCCTGTTCATGCATGACGGAAAAGACTCCGTTGTTTCCGATGAAGGAATAAGGGATGATAAACATCCGGCAGAAGCGGTTGTGGAAAAACCCAAACCCGTAGGCAAGAAAACGGTCGCCGCCCCAAAAGCCATCAAAACATATACCATCCGCAAGGGTGATACCTATACCTCGATCTCTAAAAAGACCGGCGTTTCGATCCAGACGTTAAAGAAACTCAATCCCCGACAAAAGGAAACCAAGCTCATGCCGGGGAATAAGATTAGGATTCGCTAACGGTCGGGGCTCCGAAGCAGTCCGCAGTCGGCTGAAAGCGGGCGGTGGACTGAAATTCACACAAACCGGTAAACGAAACCCCAACATAATTCACGATCTTTGAGATCAACGAAAAATCATGCAACTCAACGCCAAACTTATTTCCCTGCTGCCACTTCAGACCGGAAACGGTAAAAACGGAACGTGGAAGAAACAAGATATCATCGTGGAAACTGACGGACAGTATCCCAAGAAAGTTTGTGTATCAATTTGGGGGGATAAGATCGATGAGAAAAAGTTGGTACCCGGCAACCGACTGAAGATCGATTTTGACGTGGAGAGCCGCGAGTACAATGGTCGTTGGTATACCGACGTCAAGGCCTGGAAGGTAGAGTTAGATGGTGCCACACAGGCGGACGGCAACAACACTTACCAGGATATCCCCATGGATACGCCACATCCGAGCGATGATCTGCCTTTTTAAGTAGGCGCTGCCGAACAGTTACGGCAAACCCCCCATTTTATACATTTTTTCACAGAAGGACCATAGCGTTTTTCCGATGGGTGGCGTTATTATTTGACACATGTATTCCCTGCTACTGACCATGATAGTGACGCTTGTAACAAGCGTGCGGACCGAGGCACCGGCCCGAATCGCGGATACGATATCGCCGTTGTCGGTTTTCTCAACAGAGTGGAATAAGCCGATGTATCGCACTTGTAATACTGCGGAACAGGCTGATTATCTAACGTCGAAGGAAAAAAATACCATATACATTCTGAATCTGGCTCGTCAGTATCCGCAGCTTTTTCTCCAAACAGTCGTACTGCCTTTTCCGGATTATTCAGCAGAGGAAAAACTCCGGCAATCCGATTATTACAAAAGCTTAGTGGCCACCTTGCGGCAGAAAAAGCCTTTGCCGATCCTTTACCCCGATCAATCCCTGTTCCAAAGCGCTCGCTGTCACGCACAAACTTCCGGCCAGTCGGGCTACGTGGGGCACAACCGACAAAACCGAACATGTAAGGATGTCAAGAGATTTGGTGGAGAGTGTTGTGATTATGGAAGTGATGATCCGCTCACGATTGTGATGGATCTGCTGATCGATGAAGGGATTCCGGACCTGGGCCACCGCCAGATCTTATTCAGCCCTTATACCAAGATCGCTGTGTCCATTCAACCGCACAAAAAGTATCGCTGGAACGCCGTACTCGATCTGGAATGAAATCACAAGTTGATGTCCGCCGACCGCCATCGGCGAACCACATTGGACATTGGACTTATCAGCGGAGAGCGGACCGATACACATCAAACAACTCATAAATAAGTTGCTTTCCATAATACTGCACAGCGCGGTCGCGGTTGCGGGCGCCCATTTCTCGAAGGCGGGTCGGATCGCGGAATAGAGTCAACAGGCCCTCGGCGATGGACCGCGGATCGTGGGGGTCGACGAAAACGCCACCATCATTGGGGCTAAGCATATCCATCATGCCTCCTTCACGGGAAGCTACGATCGCCCTTCCGGCGGCCATGGCTTCGAGACATACATTGGGAAAATTTTCCCACAAACTCGGAAATACTGCCACCCCGGCACGAGATAACATACGAGGCACTTCTTCTAACGGCACTGCATCCACGAACGCTACGGCAGTGACGGAGGCACCGAGCGTTCGCAGCAATACGCGTTTCATGGAGCGTTGGCGAAGGGGGCCTTGGCTATCTCTCCCCAAAAAAATAAATCGGGCGCCGGGGATCTCTTTCAATACTAAGGGGATGGCCTTGGCCAGATTCCAAACACCTTTGCGGGTTTCGAGCCGACCCACAAAAATCGCTGTCGGCGATCCGTCCGGCAGATCGATCGAAGTGAAAGAATCGGTCGGTTGATAAGGATACGGAGCGACCCGAACGCGCTCTGGCGCCAATTGCCAATCACGAATGGCGATCTCGCGCAGCGAATGACAAGGGGCCAATACCAGATCGGCCGCTTGCAACGCTAAATATTCCGGATCTTTTTCTTTTTGATAAGGCTTGAGAATTTTTTTGATCCGTCGCCAGAACAGCCGATCATAATAACGATCATTCAACCGCTTCACCAGATAAGAAGGCGTGTGCAACTTGATCCACAAGGGTACGTCGGGCAACTGCTCGCGTATAAAACGCGCTTCGCCACCGTATTCGGGATATTCCAATAGGTCGAACGGCATCATCAGGTGAATCGAGCGTACGGAGGCGGGCGACAGGCGAATGAATTCCTCCCGCGATTGACATGTTATATAATGGATACGGTAATGGGAGCGAAGTCTTTCGACGCCGAAGCGGGTGGGACTTCCCACAAACACATCCACCTCCACGTTCAAGCCCGCCATCGCCGCACTCATTTGCTTCACGTAAGTGGCAATTCCCCCAAAACCCGTATCCGGCGGATATTCATACGATACAAATCCCAAATGCATATCTCCAAAATAACGAACTATTTTCGCCCAAACCCTCTACTCTCTACTCGCTACCCATGTCCAGACTAAAAAATATGACCCGTACCCTCGGCCTGGCCGACGGACTTGTTTTTTGGTGGAAGGCCAAGCAAAAGACGTTTGGGGAGATCCGGGCCGCGCGGTGGGGAACGAGTTTTCGATTGCGGCCGCAGACTACCGACTACGATACCTATGAGCACGTGTTCGTCCTAAAGGAATATGAGTTCCCCATTCCCTTTGAGCCTCGTCTGATCGTAGATGGCGGCGCTAACATCGGAATGTCGGCCATTTATTTCGCCCGCCGCTTTCCGCAAGCAACCATTGTGGCTGTAGAGCCGGATGCTGATAACTACGCCCTGCTAAAGCACAATACCCGCAATTTTCCGAATGTGGATTGCCAGCAAGCCGGATTGTGGTCTGCGCCCGGCCATTTGCGCATCAAGAACAGATCGGCCGAAGCGAATTCGTTTCAGGTGGAGCGGATCGATCATGCTGCTACTGATACGCTGGAAGCCCTATCTATCGGTGAGATCCTGAAAAAATGGGGTGCCACTACGCTCGACATTGTAAAGCTGGACATTGAAGGGGCCGAGAAGGAAATCTTTCAAAGCGGATATGAATCCTGGTTACCACACACGAGACTGTTGATCGTGGAGCTCCACGACCGAATGGTGCCAGGATGTTCGAAGTCCCTTTTTGAAGCCATCTCGAAATATGATTTCGCTTGTGAAACCCGCTGGGAGAACCTGATCTTTTTCAACCGCGCACTTTAAAACCCGTCGTTAAGATCTGTTATCGCCTCGTTAAACCCTGATCACGATCCGGGCTGATCATACTTTTCCGAATTGGGCGTTCGTTTGAAAATTATTCCAAAATAATTTTTACATGCTCAAGCCCTTGGTCCTTTCCCTGGCCGGAATGATCGGTCTGGCCACTGCCCTGCCCGTAGAAAAACCGGAAGCCTATCCATCGTTTGAAAGTCGTTCGCGTTTGATCTGGAAGACGGAGATAGGATTGGCCAGTTTTCGAAGCAATGTTCTTTTCCATGGAAACCGGTTATACATCGGATCGAATGGAGATGGATTTATGGATGCTGGGGTGATCGAGCCCAAGAGCGGTGTCTATGCAGTCGATCGGAAAAGTGGAAAGATCATCAAACATTTCGGTAGTGAGATGTTTGGTGATATGGACGTGAATGGTTTGTTGGTTTTCAAGGATCGTCTCTATTTCGGAAACGATAATGAGGAGTTTCTGTGCACGGACCTGAATGGAAAAATTCTCTGGCGCAACGCGACCTCCGGCGACATTGAACACGAACCATCCCTACTGAAAACAAAAAAAGGCACCCTAATCGTGTATGCCGCCGAATCTGGAGAGGTGAAAGCGGTGGATCCGGTGAGCGGAAAGACGCGTTGGGCCTATTATATGCCGGAGTTTGATGGATGGAAACCGGGCGACAACCGGTCACTCTTCAAGGTAAAGGCCTGGTTCAGCAACCCGAAATCGTTTTTTACCAAACCCTTGCTGGTAGATATTAATGGGGACGCAACCGAGGACTTGGTCTATTGTCTGTATCGGGGTGATCTGCTGGCGATAAATGGTAGCAGCGGCCAAATGCTCTGGGAGAAAAAAAATGAAACGTATGCTTTTGAGGCGATCGGCCTGCTAGAAAGTTCCACTGAAAAATATATTGTGGGCATTCGCAACCAATACGACGATGAATTTCGCGGTATCGAGTGTGTTTATTTTTCCCGCTTCGGGAAGTGGGTCAAACAGTTTCGGTTAGAGGAAAAAAACACAGGGGGCGGTTTGAATATTCTTCCTGCACCCAACGGAGGGGCCTGGGTGAATGGAAGGACAAAGACGTTTTTGGTGAATCCGCAGGGGCTGGTCACATCGATCGAACGACAACAAACCTACATCGACTCCAGCTATTATGGCGTTCATGAAAATTTCAGGAATGGCTTTTCCCCTCTGTTTGGCAATCAGATCCTCCCACTGGCAAACGGCAAAAAAGCGATCGTGGTGATGAATCAAAAAGATTTCGCGAATTACGATACTGGATTTTTAGAAATTCTTTCATTGAACGATCGCTCCGTGATCGACCGGATCTCATTTCCGCAAGGAAGTGAGATGCCACCGGTGATCCACGACGTTGACCAAGACGGAGATCTGGACATCCTGATCTCCAGCTACGACGGGTATCTCTATTGTTATGAACTCCCTAAATACTAATTGGAAATGCGTATACCCCTTCCTTGGCGATCCCTCTGGATCCTGTTGATGTTTTTGTATGCCTGCTCGGCCAACCGAAAATCCCGGATCAATCCCCCTTCGCAGGCGATGGACATCCCCTTTGAATCACATCGGTTTCATGCCGACAGTGGCACGACCATCCGATTGGCTACCGGAACGGAGATCCGCATCGCGCCAAACAGTCTGGTCGACAGCAAAGGAAACCCCGCACAGGGAATGGTTGACTTCCGGGTGCGGGAATTTCACCGGACAGAAGATATTTTCAGGGCGGGCATCCCGCTGAATACACGAGCCGAAGGAAATCAGCAACTGCAATCGGCGGGCATGCTGGAAATGCGCGCTTATTCAGAAAAAGAGGAGTTGAGCGTAGCAAGCGGAAGATCGATCGGAGTCGGGCTCGCCAGCTACCGCGACGCAAAAGGATATGACCTCTGGCACATGCAAGAAAATACGGATTGGAATATCCGGGGAAACTTTCGGACCGACAGCAACCGCATCAAATGGCAAACCATTCGAGCGTTGAATGATTCCCTGAAAGAAAGGCCGGCAAATACAAATGAAGTTGCCCGAATATTTGAACTGTTGGGCAACGTCGAGGAGGCGCCCTATTTAAGATCGTACCAGAATATGAAATGGCGGTTGGACGACTCAGAGCCGATCGAGCGACTTTTAACGGACAACCGGGTGAACTGGGGAAGCGTCCGCATCGTTTTGGTTGACAAAAAGAAAGATTTATACTCCCTGACGTTCTCTCAGTTTGATCGGGAAGATCTCAGTGCGAACAAGGGGATACAACGAACAATCTTGGCCAGTCCCCTGACCTCCCGAAAGGAGATGAAAAAACGGAGCAAGGAGTACGAAGCGGGGTTGGTCGAGCTGGAAAGAAAAAGAAAAGAACGGCTGGAGCAACTGGCCAGTAGCCAAAAAGAGGCCGACCTGTTACAATTCTTTTCAGCCGACCGACTCGGCATCTGGAACATAGACCGGCTCTTGAAAATGGAGAATTGTATACCGGTCATTGTTCAGTTTGATTTTGAAAAAGAACTCCCGTCGAAAGAAAAAAAATTCACCATCATCGCGTTGTACGACGGTGAAAATTCCGTGATGTCATTTAAACGAGACGATAACCCATCATCGATCTACCTGCAAAAGGGAAAAGACATGCGGCTGATCGCCCTGCTACCCAAAGAACAAGTGGCCCTGGTCGATAATGCATCGATCCAACAAGCCCTGCAATCAGGCTCGAAAGAAATCAAATTCAAAACAAAACAAATGGGTCTAAGGGATTTTTTGCTGCCGAAGCCGTAAGTAGCCAATATAGAAAAATCAATCCTGCTGATCCAATATGTGAAAGATCTGCGGCACCGGCACATCCAGTGACCGCGAAATACAATAGATCTGATAAATACTGGTATTGATCTTTCCCAATTCAATGCGACTTAATTGCGTGTAATCAATGTTGGCACCATTGGCCACTTTCTCAATCGACAAGCCTTTGCTCTGACGGATCTCGCGAATCCTATCCCCTATTTTCTTGCTGACTTCCTCCCTCTTCAAAGACATGTAGCAAATTTGCTTTAAGGATTTTGTTTTAGCAAGGGCATATTTGCCCTTCTAGAAGATAAACAAAATTCAAAAAAAATTTCATTTGAAGGATACCATTTAATGGTATGGCAGATATGCAATAATCGGCTTGAGGTATAGAATGCTTTCGCAATTCTAAAAAAGCCCAGCTGTGTCGAAAGATTAAAATAATTCGACTGTAAACGCTAAAAAGAGGGCGAGCCCCATAAAATATTTCCTTTTTTCGCTTGACAAAGGCGTTCTGCGGCGATTTGTGCGTTTGGGTCCCTTAAAAAGAAAAGGGGCCTTGCAGCCCCTCCTCTTTTATGTATCTCCGTGAAATCAGTTGCCGGGCATCAACTTACCGGTAACCACTTCTTTTCCGACACGGAACCGATAGATCATCGGAATAGCCTGACCGGGTTTGATCGCGTAATTGATCAAGCGCCAGTCGCCGGCTTTCCAAATTCCCTGATAAAGCTGTGCCAGCTGGCGGCCACTCAGGTCAAACAAGCTCAACTCGGCCTGTCCGTCTATATTGGCCGTCATACTGAATTGGACCAACTTGCCATACGGATTCGGGAAAGCATTCACCCGAATAGTAGAGCGAGTAGGTTCTACTGGTACATCTACGTAGCGCTGCGTGATGCCCATTTCCGGACACTCCATCTTGGTCGGATTATACAGCAGGAATACCCGACACTCATCAAAGGCTTCATTGATGGTGCTGACCATTCCACTAACGGCCGAATAAGAAGGAACCATAGTTGCACCCGCACCTGAAGCGCCCGGCATCAACACCTGACCCAACAGTTTATTTGCCAACATCAACAGATTCTCGACAGTTGCCCCTCCGTTTTCCTCGAGATAGCCGACCACACTGCTGTTCATCGGCCAAGACTGAATGGCAGAGCTATCCATTTCGCAAGAGAGCGTGGTGGTCGTATCGCCGCAATTCGCCAACTTCTGGGTGACCAAATAACCGCTGTCGAGTGTGAAATGCATCAGCGTGGGATTAATCCGAAGATTCAGCGACAAAGCCAATGTCTGCGACAAGAACACATTGTTCAGCCGTCCCTGACGATTCAGATAATTATACGCACCCAGCTGCGACATCGAGATGTTTCCGGTATGTGTCAGCGCCCTCGGCGTGCTTCCTCCCGGCATCACCATATTCACCCGAACCGAATCATTCACGGTGATGGTGATAGTACGAACACCCGCCCCCAGAATGATATTACCCGGTAGCAAGAGCGAACGAATCAACGAAACCGGATTTTGATACAGACTGTCGCCATCACAGGCCTTTCCATTCTTGCTTCCAAAATATCCCTGTGTATAGGTACAGAAATCATCATCTCCGCAATCCTCTACAACAATCTCTGTGGTATCTGCTGCCGAACATCCATTGGCATC
>CAXRAX010000016.1:0-2584 GCA_964229195.1 Chitinophagaceae bacterium
CGAAATCCGTTACTTAATGCGATGTCGGGTTTGAATTTCCAATGGATGGCATCGGTGATCAGGTTGTCCATGGGCGTTTCCATCACAAAATAGCGCACCAGCGGGGCGGTGGTGGTACCAATGACGCGGTCTAGCTCAGTGGCAAAGGGTTTGCGGGCTTCGTCCACCAGTTTCTGAACTTTCTTATTGGCTGGGTATAAGGCCGGGTCTACATCAAGCAATTGATACTGATAGCTTTTCATTTTACCGTCCGCCACCTCGATGTCGAGTTTACCTACGAAAGATCCGAAGGCCCCGCACTCTATCACCTTGGCATATTTTCCTTCGATGGGTACGCGGATGCGTTCGTGGGTATCGGCACCGATGATGAAATCAGCTCCTTCCACAACCGGATTGTTAGCCAGTCCCAGTTGCTGCGCCAATCCCATATGTGTCATCAGGATCACGATCCCGCAACCTTCTACCTCTTTTAGGCGTTTGATGTACTTCGCCACATTGGTATCGGCGTGTGCAAATCGGATGCCTTCGCTATAGGCGGGTGACTGCCGTTTGGGGATCAGGTGGTCTGTATAACCGATGAAACCCACTTTGACCCCGGCCATGAATTTGGTCCAGTAGGGAGAAAAGATCAATTCATTGGTGTCGGCATGCCACATGTTCGCACAGATCTTGGCGGCATTTGCATGCCCCATGTCGTAGAGCATTTTATGTTTCTTGTAAACGACTTCCCAGTTGCCGGGTAAAATCAGGTCATATTAAAATTCATTTAACAGGGGGATCAGGGCTTCGCCTTCAGTAAGCGAAGCGACGGCATGTCCGTGGAAGTAATCACCTCCATCCAGCAAAAGGGTATGACTTGGATTTTGTGCTCGCAATCGATCGATCATGGTCTTCAGGTGCGAGAGTCCGCCTCGCTTTCGATAAACGGCTTGACCATTCTCCCAGAAGAATTCATCGTGTGCATTTAGTTGTGCGTGCAGATCCGCCGTGATCAATAAGCTGAGTCGGTTCGCGTTCGCGGCTGTATTTTTTTCAGCAGCGGAGGCCCCAAATGAAATGGGCAGGGCCGAGGCCAAGCCGGCCAAGGCGGATCTTTTTAAGAAATCGCGGCGAGGGAGTGGTCGATCCGACTGATCGGAATGGTTGCGGCTCGACATTTGTTTATTTTTCTTTGGCGCCCGTCCAAGATTGAAACCCACCTTCCAGATCTGCAACCTGCTTGAATCCATTTTGTAGCATCAATTCCATCGCTCGTTTGCTGCGTTTGCCGCTGCGGCAGTACACCACGTAGGGTTTGGCTTTGTCGAGCGACTGAATTTGTTTTATGAAATTGGCTTCCTGCAATACATCCATCAGGGGAGCGCCGGGGATATGTCCTTCTTTATATTCACCTTCAGTGCGAACATCCAAGAGCGTGACTTTTTTCTTGGCGATCAGGGTCGCTGCTTGCGCGGGTGCCAGGGAAGTGCCCGAAGGGGGAAATTGTTTGTGGGTGCAGGCGGCGAGTAGCCAGGCGACGAACAGAACAAGGGATAATTTCATTTTCATTTTTATGTAGATGGATCGGTGATCGGATCGACGGAGGAATCAATGATTACATCCTGTAAGTTACGAATCTTCGGGGGCAAAAGGGGAAAGGCAAACCGTGGTCGCAATTGGATTCGTTCGTAGATCAAGGTGTTGGGTGACCAAGCTCTTTCCAGAGGATGTAGATGCCCATGACCAGTACGAACCAGCCAAATCCTTTTTTTAAGGTGCTTCCGTTGAACCGTCGACTTAGGCCATTGCCGGCAAAGATCCCGGCAATGGCAATGGCGGTTACCGACAGTAACAAAGCCCAATCCATTTCTTTTCCATTGATCAGATCACCGGTGAACCCGATCAGCGATTTAGAGGCAATGATCAGCAAGGAGGTGCCGATGGCTTGTTTCATCGAAAGCTTGCTCAGCACCACCAGTGCCGGAATGATCAGGAATCCGCCGCCGGCTCCAACCAGTCCGGTCAATATGCCAACCACGGAGCCTTCCAGCAGGATCAGGGTATAGTTGAGAGCGATAGGTCGATGGGTTGTTGCCACTCCTTCGGTTTTTTCATTTCGTAGCATGGATATTGAGGCTGCCAGCATCAAGATGGCAAAAAGCACCATAAGGAGTAAGTCTTTGGTTACCGTGCGTTCTCCAACCGTGAATACAACATCCGGAATGGCGGGCAGAATGAATTTACGGGAGAGGAATACGGCCGCAATGGAAGGGATGCCAAAAAGAAGTGCGGTTTGATAATGAATGAGGTTCTCTCGGTGTTTGGTCCACGCACCCACCAAACTAGCCGCTCCCACGATGAACAAGGAATAGGCGGTAGCCAAGGTGGGTGATACGCCGAACAGATAGACCAGTACCGGAAGGGTAAGGATGGATCCGCCGCCTCCGATGAGTCCGAGTGAAAGACCGATCAGCAAAGAAGCGAGGTATCCGAGTATCTCCATGGATCAGTTGAATTCCAGGATCCGTTCCATTCGCTGGCTGCGGCTTCCTTTGATCAGGATATGACAATTTTCAAATGCCTGTGACCGGAACCATTCACCGGC
>CAXRAX010000017.1:0-17510 GCA_964229195.1 Chitinophagaceae bacterium
GCATTCGGCAGCGTGCAGGGAGTAGCTGTTGCCCCGCAACTATTGTTAGAAAAGGCGGCTGTTACAAGTGCTACTTTACCATTGGTGCCAGACATGCTCATCCCAGTGGTGGGGGAAGAAGCATCAGCGGTAACTGGAAAAGCAGATCCTCCTGTTCCAGTTGCGCCCAATTGGACAAGAAAAAAACCACCAGCAGGTATGCTCACATTTGGAAGTGCGAAACTATTTGCTGACGTTGAGGCAAATTGACCCGTAGAGGAGCCGTAGACCAATGAAAGTCCGTTCAAGGATTGTGAAGTACTACTTATATTATGTAATTCGACATAATCATTTAGGTAAGTACCGGTAGATCCCCCACCGCCACCATAGACCTGACTAATTACTAATGTGGTGGATTGTCCGCTAGCGAACCAGGAAAATCCAAGAAATAAGATGGTAAACAGAAAACGCATATGTAATAACTTTTTCATTTTTCGTTTGGTTCACATCAATTCCAACTCAATTGAAAATCATCGATGGCCGAGGAAGCCCGACTACCGCTACCGGTGGTAGCGCTGAGCGTGACGATCCGGATCCATACTTTCTGTCCTTGATTGTTCAGTGCCGCCGGCAGTGATACCGTAACATTGGTTCCTCCAAACGTAGGAGTGGTGGAAAGCGTAGCGGGATTGGTGGTCAGCGCGGTAAACGAAGAAGGCGTATCCCCCAAACCATAATCGACGGTCCAGGCCGTGGTACGTCCGACGGAATTATCAAGCGACTGCAATTGAAAACTCATTTGAAAGTTGGATTTACCCGTCGTATTGTCGAGCAAGATCACAAAAGCCGAACCGGGATCGTAGCCCGTGGAACTGGTTTGACGAATGCCAAAGGCACGGTTGGTAGCAGCGCCTTGTGTAGTGAGATCAGCAGTAGCCGTCAACCCCGTAGCCGATGCAAAATTCTTGGCACCGGCACTGCTATTATTCCAAACCGTCGGCGCCCAGGCACCGAAGGGAGTCATGTCGCCCGTACCGATCGAACCAGCCGTAGCGCCAACTTTGGCCGAAAATCCTTGCGGCAATCCCGCAGAGATCCCGTCAAAGTTTTGTGTGTACGGTGAGCTGGTCAGCGGAAGACCTGCTCCTGCGGGAGGTGGCGGACCACTGCCGGCAACCACATCATTGGCCGGATTGCGAATACCGATCTGTAAAGTGGCCGCGAACGGCGTCAGGTATCCGATCAGCGAACTGGCACTGTTGGGATAAGTGGAATTGGCAAAACTGGCAGAAGCCGTCGTAAAGGCCACCATCGTTCCGGTAGCATCGGTCAAATTCACACTGCCACTCCAACGACCGGAAGTACCACCGGTCAGTGAATTGATATTAATAATACGAACCAAGGTCGATTCCCAATTCTCAAAATTGGCAATGATATCGGCAATGGTAGCTTGCCGCGGTGTGATCGATTTTCCGGTAGCCCGCACCGCCGCATAGGAAAGGGGCACGTTGTTGAGCTGAAGTAATCCGTTAAACTCCGAGATCTCCATGCCCGTCACATTCACATCGATCGAATCACCCAAGTTGAAGGAATGGTTGGCATCAAAACGAACGACCACACCGGATAATCCATTGCCCTGCTGCAAATAGATATTTCGGGTATTCAGGTTATTGGTGGAACGTTCGCTGATCACCACCCCGGTGATGCGTTTGCCGTTTGGACCGTACGCGATAGCCCCCGTGTACAAGGCCCGCAATTCGGAGGTGTTCATCAGCGTGGTAGGCCCGGTGCCACAACGAGCTCCATTGAACTGAACATCGTTCTCATCGCGAATGGTAAGCTGCTTGGTGCTGCCGAAATAAGAATAGATGCCTACAATATCGCCGTTGCCATTGGGTACATTGAGCGTCGCGAACTTGGAATAGTTGCTGGTGCGAAGCGTGATCCGGTTGCCGGAGGGATTGGCACAACCCTGCACGATGCGGTTGCCAGATTGATCGGCATCGGCATAAGCTTTGGAAGTATCGGCCGCATTGAACTCATGCCCCACCAATTTAATCAGTGTACTCACGTAACGGTCTTGCAACGTAGTGGTCAGTTGAGAAACGTTCACCACCACCGGTTCGATCGGCTGATTGAGGGCGCCTCGATAAACATGGTCGGCTTGCAAATTTTGAGCGATCAGGGTTACGCCGCCGAGGCTTAAATAATTAGAATCCAACCCACCTCCCAGCTGAAGGGTTCCGTTGTATTGTCCGAGGAAAAGCCCCTTACATTTCACATACAACTTCCTTCCTACCGGATAGCTGGTATAATGATTGCTTCCTGCCAGACGAAGTAAAATACCACCTGAGCCATCTTGAATGGCGATCTGCTGGTAGTAGTTTCCGCTTCGGTCGTCGCAAGCAACTACCCCTTCAACAATGATGTTGTCGGTGATGGGAATGGCCTGGCCACCAGTATAACGGGCTTTTAATGCCTGAATACTCGTATTGGCAGTAATGCCGGCATCGCCGAGCACGGGCGGTTCCGCGATCTCTTTGGTACAACTGAGTTGTGTAAACAAGAGCGCGACGCCCATCAGCCAGGGGGCTCGGAGGAAAAGAGGTGTATGTTTCATATTCACTTGCATATTGTTCGGTTCAAAGATCAGTTGGCATCCGAGGCCGCCCGCAGGGCCAATTGCTTGGTCGTATTGAAGGGGCTGAGGTAACCGGTGATGCGTTGTGGATTGCTGGGATAAGCCACACCGGCAAATCCGGCAAACGAAGAAGTGAAGATCACCAGGCTATTGGTACCGCTGGTAATGGTAACGCTGCCCGACCAAGTGCCGTTATTTCCACCGGTGATGGAAGTGATGCCGGTTATTTGAACCAGTGTCGACTCCCAGGTCTCGAAATTGGTGTTGATGTCGGCGATGGTGGTAGCACGTGGCGAGATGGATTTTCCGGAGGCAACCAAGCTGGCATAGCTGAGGGGAACATTGTTGACTTGCAGCAATCCTCGGTATTCGGAGATCTCTTGTCCCGATACTTCCACATCGATCGAATCGCCCAGGTTAAATGCGTGAGCGGCAGTGAAACGCACGCAGATACCGGCTTTACCGGTGCCTTGCTGCAAAATAATATTTTGTCCGTTGATGTTTCCGGTGGTGCGATCGCTGATCACAATGCCGGTGATCTTTCGTCCGCTGGGTGCCGAAGTCGTTGCCCCGGTAAACAGCGAGCGCAACTCAGCGGTATTGATGAGGGCTGCGGGGTCGGGGCCGACCGGACCGATCGGTTCCTTGCTACAAGCGGTCAGCAAAATGCCCAGGCCGATTAAACAGCAGAGGCTTCGAAGAAAAGAGGTGTGTTGCATAGCAGATGAATGAGTGCGTATCAAAAAATCAAAAACGAAGGGTAACACTGGAGAAGAAGTTGATGCCATAGGCGTAGAAGAGACGAGGCGGGAACTTACCTACTTGCATCGGGTCGGTAGGTGCCAACTGCGGATCGTATCGCAATTGCTCAAACCCGCCGGTTACGATCCCTTGATTGTTCAGCAGGTTGTTCACGCCTACGTTGAATACCAGGAAAGTAGACCGTCCCTGGATCTGGTAAGCCTTGGGCAGTTTCCAGGAATAACCCCCAAAGAAATCCAGGGTCTGTTGTGCGTCGAATTTGGTCTGACCAAACACGGCCTTGTAATCGGCCGAGCCGGGTGTGAGGTATTTAAGGGCATCCCAGGTACGACGAACCGGATTGAAACTCAAATAAGATTGATCGAAATAATTTCCTGTCAGGCTTACGAACCAGAATTTGGGAGAGCGATAGCTCAAACCCATGCTATACGCCTCCATCGGAGTGGACGGGATGCGGAAATTCTCGGCGTAGATGATCTGCTGTCCCAAAAGCAATGCACTGTTATCGACCGTGATGGTTGCTTTTTGACGGCTGTTGAAATAATAACGTCCGACGGCAGCGGCACCGGTGAGGGTTAACGTGGAGGAGAGCTTAGCCTCGATGCCGAGCTCACCACCGAAATGGAGTTTATCAATGCCTGTGGTGGCGTAGTTCACGAAGTTCTGATACGTATCGTGGTAGAAGGTGACTACGTCCATCCCATCCATGAATTGCGTATAGTATCCACCCAGGTGAATCTTCAATCGAGGGGCGTTCAGCACGTAGCTTCCTTCGAGGGTGCGGATGGTTTCCGACGTCACAACATCTTGCTGGGCGTGGCGGGTACGGGGAGAAACGTACACGTTCTCGAAATACGGCGGGCGGGTTTGCTGCGACGCATTTACGTACACATAATTTCGACCGTCGATCTTGTAGGTGATCCCAGCTTTGACGCCGTAATTGAAAAAATTATTGACGGTGCCTTTCCCAAATGAGTTGTCGGGGAAAAGTCCGTGACGGGTATTGCCCTGGCGATAGAAAGACGTTTGGGAAGCCGTACCGGAGAGAAACAGGTCCAGCTTATTGAATTTGAATACTCCCTGGGCCCAAGCCGCGGAGCGGCTGATATTGATGTTATAATCGTATCCGTATTTGTCGCCTTTTTTGAGGATACGGTTGGGATTGTTCAGGTCGAATTGGTTGGATGCATTATCTGCCGGAAAATCGCGTTCCGCGAATTGGTTGATGTTGACATAAAAATCGCCGCCCAGCAGGTCATCTACGCGCAAGAAGTAGTGGTTGCGCTGGGTTTGATGGGATACGCCGGCGGTGAAGTCGATGAATCCGGCCAGTTGCGTATTGAGAACCGAATTGAAATTGTATCGTTGAGTGTTGATGACACGGTCTTGCAATACATAGAGGGAGCGACGTCCGCTGACATTATTTCCAGAAATGCCGTTGGCGTTGGTGATGGTGGCATAATTGGCGCGGTTGACGTCGTGCAGCCGTTGCCAGTTGATCTGCCGAAGGTTGATATCGGCTTTCATCCGATCGTAGAGCAGTTGTCCTTGGATCGGATCGGTGGTGCCGGCCCAGGTGGAGGTGTAGCTGGGCAGATAGCGGTAATAGTCGGGGCGCGGGTCGGGTGCGTTGTACCAATCGAGGGCGGTGACGCTCCGGTCGCCGAAGGAAAATCCGGCGGCGGTGACCAGCGTTGTTTTGTTGTTCAGCCGATAATCGTGTGTAAGCAAGAGCACGGGCTGATGGGTGCGGCCCACGCTGGCATTGCGTTTGATGCCGTTTTGGTATCCCCAGTTAGGGTTGTAATAGTTGGTTCCTGCCAGGTCGAGCATTTCCCGAACGGAAGATCCTTGACGGCCGTTTTCGGTCGGTGCTCCGAATGCCGTGAAGGAGAGCAGATGTTTTTGTCCGATGCGTTTGTCGACCGCCGCAAAATAACCCCAGCCATTGAAGTAAGTACCCGGCACATATCCCTCGCCGGCCCAGCGTCGGCTGGCACTGAACGAGAAGGCCCAACCTTTTTTACTGAGTCCGGTTGAATGCGTGATCATCAATCGGTTGTTGTAATTCCGGTTAGAGGAGGCATAGCCGATGCTGGTCTGGGCCCGTTGCTTGCTGGCCCGGGCATCGATCTGCATGTTGCCGCCGATGTCACCAAAGGCAAAGGTGGTGTTGCGAAGTCCCCAGGTCTGTTCTCGGTTGCGCATCACGTCGTTGAGTCCGCCCCAGAGACCGAACGGCGTAAAGCCGTTATCGAGATTGTCCATCGGAATCCCGTTCATGAACGTACTGAAATGATCGTTGTCGTATCCGCGGATCCGGAAGCGAACGGCGCTGAAATTGAAAGTGGCGGCGGAGTAGAATGGATCGCGGCCGGCACTGAGTAGCGAAGAGGTGCTGGTGCTGCCGCCATCACCCAGGTCGTTGTCGTCGGCGGAGACCACGGGAATATTGTCGAGTACGCCATCCTTCAGCTCCTCCACGAGGGTGGTGTCGACTTTCGTGATCGTAGAATCTTTTTGGGCATGAAGGGAAAACAGGCAGGAACTGAATAGCGAGAGCAGCAGGATTCGGCGCATGGTAAGCAGTTTTTGGCAGGACCTGCAAAGTACAAGGATTCCGATGGATGACGATAAAAAAGTATACACATAACAATCCCTTCATATTTCAGGAAGAAGCAGCGGTAATCTTGAGAATCGCTAACTTGCCGCGATGCGCCGTATCTGGATTTTCTTGGTCTTGATGGCAGGGTCTATCGCCCCCTCCATAGGTCAATCTAAAAGCTATAAAGTAGCGATCATTGGTTTCTACAATCTGGAAAATCTGTTTGACACCATCAACAATCCGGGGGTGGATGATGAAGAGTTTTCCCCCGATGGCCCTCGCCGGTACAGCGGTGAGATCTATCGAGATAAACTCACGAAGCTGGCGACGGTCATTTCACAGATGGGGACGGAGATCAGTCCTGATGGCCCTGGTATCTTGGGCGTCGCCGAGGTTGAAAATGCCGGGGTGTTGGAAGACCTGGTGAGGCATCCGCTGATCGAGAAAAGAGGGTACAAAGTGATCCATTATAATTCTCCGGATGCCCGGGGCATCGATGTGGGACTGCTGTACAACCCTAAATATTTTACTCCTGAAAAAAGCAACAAGCTCTTTGTTTCGCTGCCCTCCGGAAGCAAGGATGCGTATTACACGCGAGATGTGCTTTGGGTGAAGGGAAAATGGGATGGGGAAGACATTCATGTTTACGTCAATCACTGGCCCAGCCGGAGCGGGGGCGAAAAAAGAAGTGAGCCGGGTCGGATGGCCGCGGCACAAGTTTGTCGCAAGCACATGGATTCTATTGCCCGGGTTGAAAAATATCCAAAGGTGGTGGTCATGGGCGACCTGAACGACGACCCCATCAACAAAAGCATCACCCAGGTGATCGGCGCCGTTGCAGAAAAGGACGAAGTGATGCGGGGCGGGATGTACAACCCGTGGACCGAACTATATAAAAAAGGATACGGTACCCTGGCCTATCAGGATGCCTGGGGATTGTTCGACCAGATCCTGGTCTCCCAACCCTGGCTACCCGAGAACCAAAATGGATTTTTCCTGAAAACCGCCCGCATCTTCAACAAAGAATATATGGTCGAGAACCGGGGCCGGTACAAAGGATATCCGATGCGCACCTGGGACGGCCTCACCTACCGCGGGGGATACAGCGACCATTTTCCCACCTATTTGATACTGCTTAAAGAGACCGCACCGGTCAAGAAGAGTTTCTGACCCCGAACGGAAGTTTGAAAAGTTTGAGAAGTTTGAAAAGTTTGAGCTGGTTGTAAAACAAGTCGGCCCTAAATTTCAAGTACTTGATTTACAGGATGTAATAGATTTTCAGGTCGATCAGATGAACACATTAAACTCCTCAAACTTCTCAAACTATTCAAACTTTTTCCCTACTTTTGCCCCCCCAAATCTGGTTTCGCAGATTCTTTCCCGGGGATTCCGGGAATGTCCATTGGGAAAACCGAAAAAACCTAAACAGGTATGAACAACTACGAACTGATGGTGATCTTCACCCCGGTTCTGAGCGAGGACGACTTCAAAGTGGCGCAAAAGAAATTCGCCAAATTGGTCGTTGACAGCGGCGGTGCCGTTGTGGCTGAGAATGCGTGGGGACTCAAAGCGCTGGCTTATCCCATTCAAAAAAAGACAACCGGACTGTACTGGGTAATGGAATTTACCGCCGCAGCCGAATCCATGGAGAGGCTGAAAATTCAGCTGTTGCGTGACGAGAGCGTGCTTCGTCACCTCTGCACCAAACTCGATAAATACGCCGTCGAGTACAATGCCCGTAAGAGAAGTGGTGTTAAGACTGGAACCGAAAAAATGATGGAGAGCTAAGCCATGGCAAAGAACGAAATCAAATACCTCACCGCGATCAAGACCGACAAACGGGTCAAGAAATTCTGCCGATTCAAGAAATACGGCATGCGGTATGTCGATTACAAAGACATCGAATTCCTCAAAAAATTCCTGAACGAACAAGGTAAGTTGTTGCCCCGTCGACTCAGTGGGAACAGCCTGAAATACCAGCGGAAAGTATCCGACGCGGTGAAAAAAGCCCGTCAGATGGCCCTGCTGCCTTACGTAACGGATCTATTGAAATAACCGCATCCTAACTCTTCTGTTGGAAGAAGACAGTGGTCCATTCACTGGGTGCACAAAAACAAACACATGGAAATCATTCTGATCAAAGATGTCGACAACCTGGGCGGCATCAACGAAGTCGTTAAAGTAAAGAACGGATACGCCCGCAATTTCCTCATCCCCCGCAAACTGGCCGTAGAGTGCAGTCCCAGCAACCTCAAGCAGCTGGAAGAGCGCCTGAAGCAAGTGCGCAAGAAAGAGGAGCAAATGTTGGCCGAGATCAATAACGTGATCGCCAAATTGAATGAAGGCCCCCTGAAGATCGGCGTCAAATCCGGTACCAGCGGAAAGATCTTCGGAAGCGTTACCGCTTTGCAGATCAGCCGGGCCATCCGCGAACAACGCGGATACGAGATCGACCGCCGCAAGATCACCCTCCCCGAAGAAGTCAAAGAAATGGGCACCTATCAGGCTACCATTGATTTTGGCAATGGTAAAACCGCCGAGGTAGCTTTTGAGCTTGTAGCTGAATAAGCATCAGATGAGGGGATGAGGGTATGAGGGGACTGCGGAACACATTGGACATTCGTCATTGGACATTGGACAAGTCAGCGGTCGGCGGACGGTGGACAATATTGGACATTGGACTGCTCCCTTTTCAAATTAACTAACTGAATTCCTGTTAGTTACACAGACTATCCCCCTTTCAAAAATTAATTCTCCACATCCTAAAAAAGGTGTTACTTTGTACTTTCGGTGTTCTTTCAGTTTCACAGACCTGAATCTTCGCTTTTTCGGCATGTTCACGGGGTTGTTTACTGTTGACACTATCATTTAAAAACATCTCACGATGAACATTTATGTTGGAAACCTCAGCTGGAATCTGAAAGACGCAGACCTGGCTAACCTTTTCGCCCAGTACGGCGAAGTAACTTCTGCCAAAATCATTACGGACAAATTCACCGGCCGCAGCAAGGGCTTTGGATTTGTGGAAATGGCCAATGACGAGCAGGCGCAAGCCGCGATCGCTGCTATGAACGGCAGTGCTGTCGATGGTCGTAACGTAGTGGTAAACGAAAGCCGTCCGAAGCCGGAAGGTGAGTACAAGAAGCGCCCCTTCAATGGCGGCGGCGGTGGTGGTGGATTCCGTCGCGGTGGCGGCGGTGGTGGCTACAACCGTGGTGGCGGTGGCGGATACAACCGCAACGACAGCTACGACGGCGGTGGTTTCGAAGGCGGATACTAATCTCCCCCTACAAAACAGCAATCCTAAAATGTCCGACAGTGTCGGACATTTTTTTTATCCGTATGACCACCCGCACATTCAGTAACTTAGCCCCGCATGACGGAAAAGATTCTGATCCTCGATTTTGGATCGCAGTATACCCAACTCATCGCCCGCGCCGTTCGGGAGGCCCATGTTTTCTGTGAGATCATTCCCTACCATCAACCCTTCGCATTCACCGACGACCTGCGCGGCATCATCCTCTCCGGATCACCTTGTTCAGTCAACGACCCGGAGGCACCTTCCGTAGCCATTCGATCCTTCGCAGATAAAAGACCCGTACTCGGCATCTGCTATGGCGCCCAACTCACGGCCAAACAGTTTGGCGGACACGTAGCCAAGAGTAACAAACGTGAATACGGACGTGCCTTCCTTCAAACCCACACCTCCGATCCGATCCTGAATAACATCCCGGTCTCATCCCAAGTGTGGATGAGCCACAGCGATAGCATCCAACAATTACCGGCCGATTTTACCTTGCTGGCCGATACCGAAAGTATTCCCGTTGCCGCCTTCCGCTCCGGCCACGCCGCCGATCATCATCCCATTTACGGCGTGCAGTTTCATCCGGAAGTGTATCACTCAACAGACGGAAAGCAACTCCTCAAGAATTTTCTGGTCGATATCTGCGGTTGTGCAGGCGACTGGACCCCCGCCCATTTCATTTCCGACACCGTTGCCCAACTGAAAAATCAGATCGGCTCCCGAAAAGTGATCATGGCCCTCAGCGGAGGCGTCGACTCCACCGTGGCCGCCACTCTCATACACCGTGCCGTGGGCGATCAACTGCAAGGCATCTTCGTAGACAATGGCGTACTGCGGTATCAGGAATTCGAGCAGGTGATGGAAACCTATCGATCACTCGGACTCCACATCACCGGCATCGATGCCAAGCAGCGCTTCTACGGGGAACTGGCAGGACAAACCGATCCGGAGACCAAACGAAAAACCATCGGGCGACTGTTCATCGACGTATTTCAGGAGGAGGCAAAAAAAATTGAAGGGGTAGGTTTGCTGGGACAAGGAACCATCTACCCCGATGTCATTGAAAGTGTATCGGTACACGGCCCCTCCGCCACCATCAAATCGCATCACAACGTGGGCGGATTGCCCGAACACCTGCACCTCGAACTCGTGGAACCGCTTCGATTTCTTTTCAAGGACGAAGTGAGAAAAGTTGGCCGCGAATTGGGTATTCCGTCCGCCCTGATCGACCGACACCCATTCCCCGGACCCGGTCTCGCGATCCGAATTCTGGGCGAAGTGACCGAAGAAAAAGTTTCCCTGCTGCAACGCGCCGATCATGTTTACATCAACGCCCTGAAAGAATCCGGTTTGTACGACCAGGTTTGGCAAGCCGGCACCATGCTGCTTCCGGTAAAAAGCGTAGGCGTGATGGGCGATGAACGCACCTATGAATACACCGTAGCCCTGCGCGCCGTTACCAGTGTAGACGGAATGACCGCCGATTGGGCACACTTGCCCTACTCCTTCCTCGCCGATGTTTCTAATGCGATCATCAATCAAGTACGCGGTATCAATCGCGTCGTGTACGATATTAGCAGTAAACCACCGGCCACCATCGAATGGGAATAAACCAATGTAACAGATGGTTGATCATCGCCTGGATGAGCCTGCTCACCCTGCCGTCCATGGCACAACCTCATCCGGCAAACCCGGGAAAGGTCGTGTTGTTCCTGCCACTATACCTCGATAGCGTATTCAACGAACAACAAGAGTATCGGTACAACAAAGGTGAATTTCCCCGGTTCGTAAGTGGTCCGCTAGAATTCTACCAGGGCTTTGAACAAGCAATGGACTCCCTCAAAGCCAGACCGGGACAGATTGATGTAACTGTCGTCGACATCCGGGCAGCCAATCTCTCGCTGCCCTCGCTCCTGGAGAACGGCCCCGCCAAACAAGCGATGGTCTGGCTACTCTTTGGCAACGCCGCCGAAAGCCGACAGATCGCGGAGTATGCCAAACGATTTCGAATACCACTGCTCAACCTAAATCTGCCCAACGACGCAGGCATCACAGAGAATCCCTATTATTTCATGTGCAACACCACGCTGGAAACACAATGCGAGGGTATCTATCAGCACATTCAAAAAAATTATCCGCTACACCGCATCCTGCTGGTGCGGAAAAAAGGGAGTATGGAGGACAGGATCCTAAACATTTGGGAGCAATACGGACGGCGTACGCCCGGCGTACCGCTGCCCTATACCATCATTGAAACCACCGATACGATCACGAGTGCTGAACTCAACGCGGACCTCGATACCAATCAAAAAATCTTATTGGTGGGCACCAGCCTCGACGAACGGTTTGCCCGCAACCTGGCAACGGCCGCCTCGGAGCTGCGAACCGGCGGATATACGATCGAGTTGATGGGCCTGTCGACATGGGATAACGTCCGCGAGTTCACCACCAACCGATATCGGAATCTGGAAGTAACCATCCCCACTCCTTTCTACTATCCCAAAACAGACCCCCTGAGCAAATGGCTTCAACTACGCTTTCAGAACAAGAACTATGGAAAGATCAGTGACCTGTACCTACGGGGCTACGAGTTGGCCTGGTTCCTGCATCCGCTTCTGATCGGCCGGGGCAACGAACTCGCCGACCGGTTACCGGGAAAAAGAAAATTGCTGTTTGCGGAAATGGATTGGAGACCCGTCAGCAATACTCAAACCGGTCAGCCCGACTACCTGGAGAATAAAAAACTTTACTTCGTAAAAAGAATGGAGGGAATCCTCCAATCCGTTCAATAGAGGCGATGATCGAACCGGTTCACCTTCTGATCCGCTCACAGACTTGCTGGCTATCACCCGCCCGATGCTTGTTTTGGGAGGAAAAAAAGACCTTGGTGGTGGGCGGATTTCAATTGGGACGGATCAGCGAGCCGACCGACGAGCCCGTGCGCAACTCCAGTCTCGACCGACTGCAAGAACAGATCCTTTTTTTCAAAGCCGAACGGGTGCTGTTCCTCGGAGCATTCCCCTTGCCCGAGAGCAATCAATACCTTGAGGCATTCACCCAATGGCGCAAACGCTATCCCGCACTGGCGTTGACGGCGGTGCTGTCGCATGAAAGTCCCGTAGCCGAATCCCTGCTCAATGCCCTGGGAGTCTCCATTCACATCGGGCAGTTGAAGGAAAGCCCGTTTGTGTGGACAGCCAATCGGATCGCTTATGAAGAATGGGAAAAGAATCGTCAGCAGGGATATTTGATCAGTGGCTTTCAGGATCCAGGTTACAAAAGTTATGATGCACCCAGACAGGCAACCGCCTGCCCAACTTTTTTTCTGACACCGGACCACGCCCTGCTTCCGGCTTTTAGTAAACCAAAGGGAACCGATCGGGTAAGAGCCGGTAAGGATCAATTGCTCTGGCTCTGTCATGCCCATTCGCTCGAACGAAAAACTTAGGAGCGACGACGGAAACGCTCGGCATCCAAAAAATAGATCAGTCGGACACTGAGCTCATGTCCATGCCGCAGGTCAAAGCTGCCGGCCAAATTGTCGAAATACGGCCGCTTGGCAGTAGAGAGCGGCAACCGATCCAATTCAGTAAGCCAATTCTTATACCCGACGATCAACCGGCTACCCAACCGATAATCCCAGGTTAAAAACGCATCCACATTGAAAAGATTCACGTTGTCGTCACGCCCCGGCAAAAACGGATGCGGGGAAATATCGCCGCGTGCATCCACGCGATGAAAAGAAGCATAGGTAACCTGATTCCAATAATGCCGAACCCGCAGCGAAAGATTCAACCGATAGGCAAAGTGATAAATACCCGTGAGCAAATTGGTGACCTCCTGATTTCTTCTAAAGCCGACCAAGGGACTTCCATTCGGCTCCCGCACAAAGGCATAACCCAATTGATTCTGCTCCAGTTTGGAATCGGACTGTAACTCCAATAAAAAGCGATTGCTGAAACGAAACCGCAGGCCACTCCCGAACAGGAAATAGTCGTTGTCGAATTGAGGTGCCCGTGCCAAGGTCAGGTTATATCGCCAATATAATTTTTTACGGCTGTCGCTGCTGCCGGAGATCTCCAGGTAATAATTCGGGGGGAGGCGGAGGGACCGACCCGGAGTGCGCAACTCAAAAAAATCATTGGCCCAGACCGGCACAACGCCCAAGGAAATTTCCGCATCCCAGAAATTTTTGAACCACCAGAAAGCGGAAAATCCGACATCCGTCGACACAAACTTTCGGGGATTGTACAAATATTGTAACCGGGGGTTGATGGAGTAACTAAAGGAGTTGAATCGTTTCGTTGGGCGTTGCTCTCGATAGGCCAGGTTGGCAAAGAAATTCATCTCGTTGGGTGCGAGCAAAAAACCCAAATCGTTCGGATCATAGTTCTTCGACTCGATGTTGGTGGTCAGGTCATATTGCCAGAGTCCGCTGATCTTAGAAAATTTTATATTTCCCATCCACCCCGCCTTGTTGGTTGCATCCCATACTTGGCTGTAGCGAGCCCTCGACCGCAAAACGTGTACGTTCTTTTTATCGAACCAGGCCAAATCGACCCCCATCACGTTCGCATCGCGAGCCGATCCGTTTCGCATCACATTGGTGTTGGTGAACGTAAGCGATGAACGATTCTTGAGGGCTTGATCCAACACCACGATATTATAATTCGCCAGTGGCTCGGTGAGGATACTGGAATCCTTTCCGTTGGAGCGCCGACGGATTCGCGCTTCCATTGGCGCGGTAATGGCGTTGAAAATACCGACGCCTAACTTATTTTGATCCCTGCCGGAAAACTTAAAGGCATTGTACAACTGCGTACGGATCGGGTTGTGCCGGATCTCCCAATCGGGATCGGCTTGCACCAAGCCATTGACAGCATTGTATCCTTTAGGGATCGCACCCACCCGACGCGAATAGAACAACCGGGCTTTGTTGAACAACTCGGTTCCCTCCGTGAAAAAGGGACGGTTTTCCTGAAACTGCACTTCGAAGGGAGTGAGGTTGTTGATGACGTTGTCGGAGATGACTTGACCAAAATCGGGGACCAGCGTCATGTCGAGTGTGAAACTTTCATTTACCCCTACTTTCAGATCCATCCCTCCATTTTGAAATCCATCGTTCTCAAATCCCCCCGGCACGGGCGAGCGGGCATATCCGGCCGATACATAGGGCGATAAACTCAGACGTAACGGCGGCTCGATGGATTCCAATCCGGTCAGTATGCCGAACTGATTGGCAAATCCATCCAATTGCGGATCGATCGGATTCCAAAAACTTCGTTCGTTGTTGCGGCGGGTGAATCGTAAGGCTTGTATACCCCAGTCCTGTACATCCTGCTTGGCAAACCGCAGCGCACTGTAAGGGATCATCATCTCAACGGTCCATCCCTTATCGTGTATGCGGACACGACTGTCCCACACCGCATCCCAGGACTTATCACCGTACATCCCGAAGGAGCCGGTAAAGGCCGGCGTGATCCGGGCATCGGTTTGCACGTTAACGGTCGTCACCCCAAATTGAAATCCGTTCTGTTTGTCGTTGTACGTGTCAAAAAAAATAGAGAAGAAGTCCACATCCGCCTGCCCTTCCGCATCGCGGGGCGTGAATTGCTTGCGGATGAGTCGGGGATCATCGGCCAACTCGGCACCTACATAGATCGCCTGGTTGTCGTACACGATCCGAACGGTAGCGGCCTGCGGAGCAGGAGCCCCCAGTTGGGGAAATACCTGGATAAAGTTGGTGAGCGGCGTAGCCTGACTCCAGACGGAATCGGTGAGCTGTCCGTCCAGTTTCGGAGCACGTGTTACGCGGGCCGCCGTCGCTTTTTTAGGGACTGATTGGGTCAGTGCCAACGGGATGTTACCCGCTAGCAGGAACAGCAGTAAAAATATCCGCATGAAGTGGCAAAAGTAAATAAAGAAAACAAGTCAGAGTTGCCAACTTACGGTAGCGGAAGCCGGCTCCTTTCTTAATTGAATCGCTTCTTCAGTGACGTGACTTGTTGTTGAAGTCCGTTGACCACGCTGGCGAGCTGTGACATATCCCACCGATTCTGTGCCGGCGGACGGGAGATGACCATCTGCGCTTGCCACATCTCGATCACCTCCTCTGTACTCACGGTGTACGGATGAAAAGAAGGATTGTCGCTAACCAGCGTAAGCTTGTTTCGCTGCCGGCCGTTTTTCTGCACACGTTTATATACAATACCCTCGTTTCGGGATACCACGATGCAAGGCGTATCGTTTTTTACCTCCTCCAGATCATTTACTTTCTCACCCACGATCACCGATCCGCTCGGCGTCGGCAACATTGAATCGCCCACGATCTCAAAAGCACGGTATTGCCCGCCAGTCAGCATCGGCAACGTGAACGTATTCAACTCATCGATGAACTCCGGATCGGCATAGCCGGCCAAATAACCCGCTGCGGCCTTTACCGGCACAAATGGAATCTCGGTACGCGTACCCGCCATCTTAAGGGCACGTCGCTTGGACAGATAGCTGCCCCGCTGCTCGCTGAGGTCTTTGCGCAACAGGTCGTCCAGGGTCAGTTTGAACAGATCTCCGACTTGCTCGAGCACATCGATCCGGGGCTCGGCCCGCTCTTCCTCATAGGCGCCCAGCAGCGAGCGTTTGATGTTGAGTTTGTTGGCGAACTCCTCCTGCGTCCAGCCGCGGAGCTTTCGCAAATACCGAAGGTTTTGATTCGCGTAGGCCATAAAACCTAATTTATTTAGTGCAATATGCTAAATATTTTAGAATTCGCCAAAAGATTTTTTGGGAGCGGCCTCGATACGGCGGGGGAATGATAAATTTGAAGGCATGAAAAAAACAGCGCCTCGCAAAAGCAGCCCCAAAGCCAAACCCGTGATTCTCATCACCAATGACGACGGGATCACGGCTCCCGGAATCCGAAACCTGGTGGAGGCGGTGCGGGACCTGGGCCGGATCGTCGTGGTGGCTCCCGACAAACCTCAATCGGGCATGGGGCATGCCATTACCGTAGGGCACCTCCTCCGGATGCACCCCTCGAACCAATTTGGAGAGCTGGAAGCTTACTCGTGCACCGGTACGCCGGTCGATTGCGTGAAACTGGCGGTCGACAAAATACTTCACCGAAAACCCGATCTCTGTCTCTCCGGTATCAACCACGGCGGTAACCACAGCATCAATGTCATTTACTCCGGCACCATGTCGGCCGCCGTCGAAGCTGCCATCGAGAGTATTCCAGCGGCGGGATTCTCGTTGCTCGACTACAGCATTGAGGCAGATTTTACTGCCGCCCGGCACTACGCCCGCGAGATGGTACAACACATGCTCGATTCCAAATTGGATCCGCACACGGTATTCAACGTCAATATTCCCGCCCAACCCTTGGAAACGCTGAAAGGATTACGCCTCTGCCGTCAGGCCTATGCGAAATACGAGGAGGATTTCATGCAGCGACAAGATCCATACGGCAAACCCTATTATTGGCTGACGGGTGAGTTCGTCAACTACGACAAAGGAAAAGACACCGACGTGTGGGCCCTGGAACACAATTATGTCAGTGTTGTTCCCGTTCAATATGATCTCACCCGATATGATCAACTCGATCGGTTGAAGAAATCCTGGAAATTATGATCTGGAAAAAAGACAACCTGCGACTGGGTTTGGTCCTGGGTATCATCGGACCCCTACTGGGACTGATCCTCATCTGGCAATGGAAATTGAATGAGGTCTCCTTCGTTGAATTTCTGGAACAGTTCCTATCCAACAACCGCCTCATCACCTCCATCGGCTCGCTGAGCCTGCTGGCCAACGCCGTCCTTTTTACGATTTACATCAACACGGAGCGCGACGAAACCGCCAAAGGGATTTTTATATCGACCGTTGTATACGGCATCGCCATCCTGATCCTGAAACTCTTCAACTGATCCCTTGAAGTATTATATCATCGCCGGCGAAGCTTCAGGCGACCTTCAGGGCCGCTACCTGGTTCGCGCACTACGGCAACAAGATCCCCTCGCCCAGATCCGTTGCTGGGGTGGCGACGGCATGCAAGCGGAAGGTGCCACCCTGGTCAAACATTTTCGCGAACTGGCCTTCATGGGATTTTTTGAAGTGCTCCTCAACTTGCCCACCATCCTGCGAAACCTCCAATTCTGTAAAAAAGACATCCAGTCCTTTCAACCCGATGTGGTGGTGCTGATCGATTACCCCGGATTCAACCTCCG
>CAXRAX010000018.1:0-38495 GCA_964229195.1 Chitinophagaceae bacterium
CAAATACACCCAATTCATGTCGGGCTTGCTCCGTTGGCAGGTCGACTACGTGCTGATAGATCAGCCGACTCATCATGTCGTTGGCGATGCCACCCATTCCCACCACGATCAACGGCAAACTGTAGCGCATGACCTTTTTCCAAAGGGTTGGATCGATCGAGACTTTCCATTCGCGGTATTGATCGGTCAGTAGTAACAAGGTCACCCCGCTGCCCAGCGCATTTCCGATCAGGTAGTACACGATCCCACTCTCTTCGCCCGGATGAATTTTTTGGATCCAGCCGATCGTATCCATTCCCCCAAACTTCGGCAGCACACCTAAAAAGAGCAGCACCACTCCCACATTGATGAGGATTCCGGTCAGCCGCGCAAAGGCGTAGCGGCGGGGACGATTCTCCAGCCGAAGCCGGGCAAACGCCAACGAGGAGATGGTATCGAGTGCCAGGATCAGGATCATCCATCGGATATACTCCGGATGCGCCGGCATACCGAGCAGCGCGGCCAGAGGCGTGGTTGCGAGCCAAAGTCCGATACAAAGGAAGAACGTACTGACGAATAAAGAGGTGGAGAGGGTATTGTAGAGCGTTGCCCGATCCGTTTGTTGCGCGAAGCGGAAATAGGCCGTTTCCAATCCGTAGGTGAACAGGATATTCAGAAAAGGGATCAGCGCATAGAGTTGGGTGAGATCGGCCGTGGTGGCGGGCTGGGCAAAAACGAGGGGCAACGAGAGGTTCATCAGGTAGCCGAGAAATCGGCTCGCGATGGTGGGGAGGCCGTACCAAAGGGTTTGTCCGGCCAGTTTCTTCACTCGGCTCAAGGAGAACGGTTTACACAAATGTAGGTCAAAGAAAGTTGAGGAGATGAGGGTTGAATGTTGAATTCAATATCAACATACTCAATGCCCATCACTTCAACATTTCGTATGGTATTGTTATATTTGGAAAAACAAACTTTTATGCGTCTTTATAGCTTATTGATCTTTTGTTTTTTCTCTGGCATGAACGTGCTGGCGCAACCGTATGAGGGCAAGGTGGAATACGACAAGAAACGGCAAGATGCCTTCCTGTGCGATTACGCGGCCTCTCCCGAGGCGGTGGAATTAGCTATCGTGAAATACTTTCAGAACCTGGGCTATAAACCCGTCGAAGAAAAAGGATTTCTCAACAAGGACAAGGGCTTCAAGATCTTCAAAGACGCGTTCGTAACGGACCTCAATAAAGACAAGTTTGATTATTTGGTGAAGGTCGAAGGCCGTACCAAAAAATCAGCTGAATCGGCTACGCTGAGTTTTGTCATTCTGAAAAGTTCCGTGAACCAGAAGACCGACATGAAGGAGGATGAGATAAAAAAAGTGAAACGTTTTCTGTCCTCCCTCGAGCCCTCTGTTCAAAAAGAGTACCTCGAATTGCAGATCCAGGCCCAGGATGCCGAAGTGGCAAAGGCGCAGAAAAAATTATCTACCCTGAAAGCCGAGCAGATCGATCTGGAGAAAAAACTACAAACCAATCTCTCCAACCAGCAGGATACCGAGAAGGAGATCGCGGCCAAACAATTGGCCCTCGAGGCCCTGAAAGCCAAACGCGTTCAGTGAGGATCAGAAGGGACGCGCCAAACGCGTTTCCTGTAAAAAGCTGGAATCCGTCAGGCATTTGAGGAATTGCATCAGGTTGTACTCGTCCGCATCGCTCATGGTCAGTCCGTTTTGCAGCGATGGATCCAGCGTAGATGACCGTTGTACCCCGTAACGGTAATGGCGGATGACTTGTTGAGCGGTGGCAAATCGTCCGTCGTGCATATAATTTGCCGAGGCCGCCACATTCCGCAAGCTCGGCACCTTGAATTTCATGGAATCGCTGGCGTTTCGGGTGATCCGAAATCGTCCTAAATCATTGAGCGAAGGATCGATCGGCAGTCCGATGTTCCGATAGCTATGATCGGTGAACAAGGGTTCGGTATGACAACTCGCACATTGACGCTGAAACAATTGGTACCCGGCCTGTTCGTACGAATCAAACTGGGTACGACCCTGTTTGACACGATCGTATTTGCTGTTGGCCGAAATGAACGTAGCGGTGAACTGGCTGAGGGCATTGGTTACCAATTCGGGTCGGATGAACCAGGTACCGTATACTTTTTTAAAGGATTCCCGATAGCTCGGATCCGATTGCAGATATTGTTTGATCCGGTCAAGATCCATTCCCATTTCAGTAGCACCGGTCAGGGGCTGAACCGCTTCCTCCGTTAAGCTTCGATAGGCACCGTCCCAGTGAAAACTTTTCTGCCAAAGCAAATTGAACAACGGTGGGGCATTGCGTAAGGTGTGGGAGTTGAATACGCCATGACTCCGATCGTGCTCAAAGGTTCCAAACGCGGCCCGTTGTTCGTGGCAGGTTCCGCAAGACACGGATACATCGGCCGATAATTGCTTGTCGTAAAAAAGACGACGACCCAGTGCGATCCCCTCCGCCGTCAGGTCGAGGGAACTGAGTGATTGCTCCATGGCCGGAAAGCCGTCGGGAATACGCAAGGTGACCGGATGCAGTCGGCTGGATTCCTTTTTACACCCCGTTCCCAGCAGGCTGGCCACCATAAATAAGAATGCTATGTGGGTCCTTCGGCTCATTCGGAATCGGGTCTGAATTTTTTTCGATTCATTTTTCGCTCCGCGTGTCTCTTTTTATGCTGCAGTCTTTTTGCTCGAGAGGCCAGGCTTACTTGCGTGGCGATGCGGGGACGTTTTTTCTCCAGCGCCCGCTGTATCAGTCGGCAGAGCACTTCGATGGCTTCCTCTTTATTGGCCTGCTGCGACCGATGTACCTGTGATTTGACCAGTAATTCTTTTTCTGAATTGATCCGATTGCCGAGTTTTTGCAAGAGCAACTGTTGCTGTTCCTCGGTGAAAAGTCCGACTGCCTCGATATTCAACGAAGCGATCACGGCTGTCTCTACCTTGTTGACGTTTTGTCCCCCTTTCCCCCCGCTGCGGGTGGTCTGAAAACGTAGATACGGAAGAAGGGTTGCGGTTTGCATGGCAGGGATGGGTCCGATCGGTACCTTTATCCCTCAAAGTTACACCCTTCATGCGCGCCTTGATCCAACGAGTCAGCCAGGCATCCGTTCGCGTTCACGGAACCATCAGCGGGTCCATTCAAAAAGGATTCCTCGTCCTCTTGGGAATAGAGGACAAGGATACCGACGAGGACCTGCGTTGGCTTAGCCGGAAGATCGTGGGACTTCGTTTGTTTGACGACGATCAGGGACTGATGAATCTCGGACTGACCGATGTGGGTGGCGATATTTTGCTCGTGAGCCAGTTCACGCTCCATGCTGCCACCAAAAAAGGCAACCGCCCTTCCTTCATCCGTGCGGCCCGCCCCGAATCCGCGCAGCCTATGTATGAAAAAATGATCGCGCAACTGACGGCCGACCTGGGCAGACCGATCGCAACCGGTGTCTTCGGTGCCATGATGGAAGTGGAATTGGTAAATGATGGTCCGGTGACCATCTGGATCGATACCCAAAACAAAGAATAGAAAATGACGATCAATCAAGCCCAACAGCAGGTCGACCACTGGATCCAAACCGTAGGCGTCCGTTATTTCAGTGAACTGACCAACATGGCCATCCTCACCGAGGAGGTAGGCGAATTGGCCCGAATCATGGCCCGGCAGTATGGCGATCAAAGTTTCAAGCAAGGCGAATCGCCCGACTCCCTTCCCGATGAGCTGGCCGATGTTTTATGGGTGCTGCTCTGTATCGCCAATCAGACCGGGGTTGACCTGACAGCCGCTTTCGAAAAAAATCTGCAAAAGAAAACGCAGCGGGATGCCGATCGACACCGCAACAACCCCAAGCTGCCCTGAATCGACTTATCTTTGCGCCCATGGCCAACGAGACCAATCAACTGCCCGCCATCATCGCCCATTGCAAGGAATATGGATTCATTTTCCCCAGCAGCGAGATCTATGACGGCCTCCAAGCCGTATACGATTACGGACAGATGGGGAGCGAACTGAAAAAGAACATCAAAGACCATTGGTGGCGCAGCATGACGCAGCTGCAGGATAATATCGTGGGTCTCGACGCCGCCATCTTCATGCATCCCACTACCTGGAAGGCCAGCGGGCACGTCGATAATTTCAACGACCCGATGATCGACAACAAGGACAGCAACAAACGCTACCGCGTCGATCACCTCATCGAAGGACAAGCTGAGCAATGGAAAGCAGCAGGAAAGGAAAAAGAAGCCGAGCAGTTGCTGGAGCAAATGGACGCCCTGCTGGCCAAGGATGATTTCGGCGGACTGAAATCGCTCATCGAATCTCATAAGATCTCCTGTTCGATCAGCGGTACTTGTAATTGGACCGACATCCGTCAGTTCAATCTCATGTTCGCCACCGAATTCGGATCTACTGACGGAGAGGACAACCGCGTATACTTGCGGCCCGAGACGGCACAAGGGATCTTCGTGAATTTTCTCAATGTGCAAAAGACCGGCCGGATGAAAGTTCCCTTTGGGATCGCTCAGGTCGGGAAGGCTTTCCGAAATGAGATCGTGGCCCGGCAATTCATTTTCCGCATGCGCGAGTTCGAACAAATGGAAATGCAATTCTTCGTCCGCCCCGGTTCACAAAAAGAATGGTATGAGTATTGGAAGAGCGAGCGCATGAAATGGCACCTCGCTTTGGGTATTCCCGCGGAAAAATATCGCTACCACGACCATGTGAAATTGGCTCACTATGCCGATGCGGCTTGCGACATCGAGTTTGCCTTCCCGATGGGATTCAAGGAACTGGAGGGCATTCACAGCCGTACCGATTTTGACCTCAAGCAACACCAGGAGTACAGTAAGAAAAAGCAACAGTACTTTGACAACGATCTCGACCCGGCTACCGGTAAGCCTTTTGGAAATTATATTCCGTATGTGATTGAGACCTCGATCGGACTGGATCGGATGTTCCTGGCCGTGATCAGTCATGCTTACGAGGAACAAGACCTCAGTACGGCCGATAAACAGGACAGTCGCGTTGTCTTGAAACTCCCGCCGGTACTGGCCCCGATCAAAATGGCTGTGCTCCCGTTGAACAAAAAAGACGGTTTGCCCGAGATCGCGGAGTCGATCCTCGCCGATTGCCGGCCGCATTTTCGTTGTTTTTACGAGGAAAAGGATTCGATCGGAAAAAGATATCGACGAATGGATGCATTGGGTACGCCTTTCTGTGTCACGGTCGATTACCAGACCAAAGAGGATAATACCGTCACCATCCGGCACCGCGATTCGATGGAGCAGGAGCGTGTTCCGATCGCAGCTTTGAAATCGATCGTGCAGCGGTCAATGTCGGTCTGATCACCCGTACAATTCCAGGTGAATTGATTTTTTGTCGTATCCCAGCTCAACGATGCGTTGTTTGGCTTCATCGATCATATTGCGCCATCCACATAAATAAAAATAGGCAGGTCTGACGACAGACTGATTCGGATCCTCCGGAGAAGCGATCATGCCTTGCTGACAAATATCCTGGTAAGCCTGATGTACGTAACCTTTTCGGGTTTGTGCGTCCTCTTGTGCAATGTCTTCTCGCGAATAAGTGGTGATATAATGAAAGCTGGGTACCCGGTTGGCGAGTTCTTTTAATTCGGCAGCGTACAGCGCATCTTCAAATTTTCGACAACCGAAGATCAGATAGATATTTTGATAAGGGATTTGATGATTGATCAAGTGGTGCGACATGGAACGGAACGGGGCGATGCCCGTGCCGGTACAGATAAGAAACAGGTCGCGGTCGATCGGATCGGGTAAAGTGAACACGCCTTGGGGACCGCGTAGCGTCAGTGTCGTACCCACTTGCACATGTTCGAACAGCCAAGTGGTGCCCGCTCCGCCTTCCAGCAGCACGATCACCAACTCAAATACGTTGGTGCCATCGGGCCAGCTGGCAATAGAATAGCTCCGCCAGCGTTTGTTGGGTTTTTCGTGGATGGGGAGATCGAGGGTCACGAACTGACCGGGCTCAAATTCGAATTTCTCCAGTTCGTCCACCCGGATCCAGAAGCGACGCGTGTTGGCCGTTTCGTTCTCCATTCGAATGACCATTCCGGTCCGCCAGGGCTGTGGAGGCATGGGACTTGCTTTGTAGAAAGATACGACGAAACAAAATAACAGGTTCTCTTCGGCTCGCGGCGGTGGGTCCGTATCTTTGCGGCGCTCATGGCGCTGGCTGAACTGGTGAATCGATTTGCGGCGCACCCCCGGTTAAAAGAATTGGGGGCGGGGATCTCCATGCCACAACCCGGGCGGATCCGGTTGAGCGGACTTCAAGGCAGCGCTCCCACATTTTTATTGTCAGCCATCTATCAAGAAGCAGCCTTCTCCCATCTCAATCATGTAGTGGTATTGGATTCGCCGGAGTCGGCCGCCTATTTTCATAATGCGATGGAAAGCCTGACCGGGGCGTTGGACTTATTTTATTTTCCTGCTTCGTATCGATCGCCCCGCGATTTTATCCGACTCAGCTCCTCCCATGTCATGTTGCGCACCGAGGCGTTGATGCGATTGAGCAAAGGGGGAAATCGCAAGATGCTCATCACGTATGCGCAGGCGTTGTTGGAGAAGGTAGAGTCGCCTGCCAGGTACGCCGATCATGTCATCTCCATCAAAACCGGCGACACCTTGGATGTGCCCGGCTTGTTGCAGCAACTGGACAAACATCAATTTTCCCGAACGGATTTTGTCTACGAGCCAGGGCAATTCGCCATCCGAGGAGGGATACTCGATATCTATTCATTCGGAAACGACAAGCCTTACCGGATCGAGTTGTTCGGCTCGGAGGTAGATTCCATTCGAATCGTGGATCCGGAAACACAGCTCAGTGAACGAAAGATCCTGCAGGTCAGTATCATTCCGCACGTAGAGGCACTTGCCTCCGAGGCTCCCTCCTTATCCTTGTTTGATTTTCTTCCTTCCAACACGATCTTATGGCTGGAAGAGGAGGCCACTTCGGTCGAACAAGCCAAAGAGTGGTTGCTCGATCTGGAAGCATATCTCGAACGGGCGCAGCCCGTAGAATCGGCCGAGGAGGAGGAAAAAGGGATGGTACGACTTCCTCGCAAAAATGACCTGCTTTCGATCGGGGAGTTGGAGGAGGGACTAGCCCGCTTTCATCGGTTGGGATTTGGTCATGCTTCCCCCGCCGGTGATTCGGAATTGATTTTTTCTACGCGAGCACAGCCTGCATTCAATCGGCAATTCGAGTTATTGTTGCATGACCTGAAGGCACATGCTGCACAGGGATATTCGGTTTGTATTGCTTCCGAGAATCCCCGTCAACTCGAGCGACTCCAGCAAATTTTTGACGACCTGCAAGCGGAGTTGGTCTTTGAGCCGCTCATCGCGTCGATCCACCAAGGCTTCATCGATGCCGACCTCAAGATCCTTTGCTATACCGACCATCAGATCTTTCAGCGATACCACAAATACAAGGTCAAACAAGCCTACAATAAGAATAAGGCGCTCACCATCCGTACGCTGCGCGACTTACAGCCGGGCGATTATGTGACCCACATCGATCATGGCGTGGGTGTGTTCAGTGGCTTGCAAAAGATCGATGTGAACGGACGCCTGCAAGAGGCGGTTCGGTTAATTTATAAAGACTCTGATATTCTTTATGTCAACATAAACAGTCTCCATAAGATCGCCAAGTTCACCGGCAAGGAGGGTACGATGCCGAAGATCAACAAGCTGGGTTCGGATGCGTGGAGTCGGCTGAAAGAAAAAACCAAGGCCAAGGTCAAAGAGATCGCTTTCGATCTCATCACGCTGTATGCCAAGCGAAAGGCGATGAACGGATTCATGCACGCGCCCGATAATTATTTACAGACCGAGTTGGAATCTTCTTTCATGTACGAGGATACGCCCGATCAAAGCAAGGCCACGGCCGATGTAAAAAAAGATATGGAGTCGGCTTCGCCGATGGACCGATTGATCTGCGGCGATGTGGGATTTGGGAAGACCGAAGTGGCCATCCGGGCCGCGTTCAAGACCTGTGTGGATGGCAAGCAGGCAGCCATTCTGGTACCCACAACCATTTTGGCCTTTCAGCATTACAAGACCTTTCAGGACCGATTGAAAGATTTTCCGGTGACGGTGGATTATATCAATCGATTCAAATCGACCAAGGAGAAAAAAGAAACCTTGCAGCGCTTGAAGGAGGGTAAGATCGACATCATCATCGGTACACACGGATTGCTGGGAAAGGATGTGGTGTTCAAAGATTTAGGTTTGCTGGTGGTGGACGAAGAACAAAAATTCGGAGTGGCTCACAAGGAAAAGATCAAAACACTTCGAACGGCCGTTGATTGTTTGACCCTGACGGCTACACCCATTCCGCGTACGTTGCAGTTTTCCCTGATGGGGGCTCGAGACCTGAGTATCATCAATACGCCGCCACCCAACCGACAGCCGATACAGACCGAGGTGCAGGTGTTTCAGGAAGATACGATCCGCGAAGCGATCTATTATGAAACGGAGCGGGGTGGCCAAGTCTTTTTCATTCACAATCGGGTGGCTGGTTTAGCGGAGATGAGTCAGCTTATACAAGCGCTTTGTCCCGATCTCAGCATCGGATACGCGCACGGGCAAATGGAGGGACATGTATTGGAGGAGCGGATTTTGGATTTCATCGATCGTAAATACGACGTGCTGGTATGCACCAATATCGTTGAAAGCGGGGTGGATATACCGAACGTGAATACCATCTTGGTGAATAATGCACATCAGTTCGGGTTGAGTGATTTGCATCAGTTACGGGGACGGGTAGGGAGGAGCAATCGAAAGGCTTTTTGTTACTTGCTGGCTCCGCCCATCAGTACTTTGCCGGCCGATAGTCGGAAGCGCTTGCAGACCTTGGAGCAGCACAGTGAGCTGGGCAGTGGATTTCAGATCGCCATGCGCGACCTCGATATTCGGGGCGCTGGTAATTTGCTCGGGGGTGAGCAAAGCGGATTCATGGCGGAGATCGGATTTGAGACTTATCAAAAAATATTGGAAGAGGCCATACGGGAGTTGAAGCGTTCGAAATTTCAGGAGTTGTTTCAGGAAGAGATCACCAAGCAGGATGATTTTGTGCAGGATTGCACGATCGATACGGATCTGGAGATCTTGTTGCCGGATACCTATGTGGAGAATATTGCCGAGCGGTTGTCGCTTTATCAGCGCCTCGATGATTGTGCCAATGAAACCGAGTTGGGTGTTATGCAGCAGGAGCTGTTGGATCGATTCGGCGTGTTGCCAGCACCGGTTATCGCCTTGTTGGATACCGTCCGTTGCCGTAAGCTGGCGGTGGAACTGGGGTTTGAGAAAATGAGCATGAAGGATAAGACCCTGCGTTGCTTTTTTATAAATCGTCCCGATTCGCCCTATTTCGAGTCCGAAACTTTCCGACGTATTCTAGCCTATCTTCAAACTGGCACGAATCGGGCCAAGCTCAAGCAAACAGGCCGGTTGTTTTTATTGGTCGTGGACGGCATTGCCGATATGGCCGACTTGCATCGGGTTCTGCGCAATATGCATGAGCAAGTTTTTGCCGTTGGCCAAGGAACATCATAAAGAAAATCGTAATATTTCATTTGGCGGGCTTAATTTTAGGATCCATTCGACATGAAAAGAATCCTGATCCTATTCTTAGCCATCACCGGTTGGCCATTGCTCTTAGCTGCCCAGCTTCCTACTCCGTATACCCTGCAATTGCGAAATGGCTGGAAACAGCCGATCGGTAATATCGATCCGGTCGGTTGGACGACTTTTTTAAAGGCACAGCCATTCGTTGCCGGAAGGGTGTCGGTCTTATTGCAGTTTGAATCGTTGCCTACCTCGGCACAAGTAAAAGATTTAAAGACATTGGGCGTGGAGCTGGGGGAGTTTGTAGGTGGATTGTCCTATCGAGCCCTGCTGTCGACCGATCCGGGCTGGGAAAAATTAAAGGCGCAAGGCGTACGGGCAGCTTTTACCTTGGATGCCCCAGAGAAATTATCTCCAGAGTTGTTTCGCAGCGAATTTCCTGCTTGGGCCGTCCGATCGGCTGGCACAGTGAATGTTTGGGTGCAGTATGATTCACACCTGAGCTTGGGCCAGATCCAATCTTTACTATCTGCTTCCGGCTTTTTGATCGTGAACACCCGATTCCATCGGCAGCAGATCGTAGAGGTATCCGTTTCTACGGATCGGTTGATGGACTTGGCTGCTCTTTCTTATATATGTTACGTGCAGGCCATTCCGGCGCCAGATCAAGAGATCAATTTTCGTAGCCGGGTGGGTTCTCGGGCCAATTTGGCAAATGCGCCAACCGGTGTGGGTGGCCGGGCCTTGCTCGGAGAGGGCGTGGTAGTTGGGGTGGGTGACAACGCCGACCCGCTCACGCATGTCGATTTTACCAACCGGGTGATCAGTCGTTATGGTTTCGGAAGCGGTCAACATGGTGTGCACGTATCCGGTACGGTGGGTGGTGCGGGTATCATATCTGATACACTGGCCGGTTATGTTCCCCGAGCCAGACTCATTTCACAATACTTCAGCTACATCTTTGATTTTGCTCCGCAGTATGTGCGGGACGAGGGAATGGTATTGACCAATAACTCGTACGGCGCGATCGTGAATGAATGTGGATATAACGGACTCTACGATCTGTACTCCCGGGTATGGGATCAGCAGGCCTTTGATCTTCCGGAACTGTTGCATGTTTATGCGGCGGGCAATAGCGGAACGCTGACCTGTGCACCTTATGCCACCGGATTCAAGACGGTGTTGGGCAGTTATCAATCGGCCAAGAATGTTCTGACCGTCGGTGCAACGCAATTCACCGGATTGATCGCCGGTTTTTCCAGTCGCGGTCCGGTAATCGATGGGCGGATCAAACCTGAGATCACCGCACAAGGAGCGGCGGTAGTCTCCACGGGTTTCGGCGGGTATTTCACGAACAATGGGACCAGCATGGCCTGTCCGGCGGCCACCGGCGGGGCGGCTTTATTGATCCAGCGTTATCGTCAGCTCAACAACGGATCGAATCCCGCCAACGCGCTGGTCAAGAATATACTTTGCAATGGTGCTACCGATAAGGGCAATGAGGGACCGGATTATACCTATGGTTTTGGCTGGATGAATCTCGATCGGTCGTTGAGCATCTTGGAAAACAATCGTTTTGGATCGGCTTCAGTGATCGCGGGTGGCTTTGGGGCGAGAACGATTTCCGTTCCCGCCGGACAAGCCGTATTAAAAGTGATGTTGAATTGGAATGATCCCGCTGCGCCCATGGTCGCGTACCGCGCCTTGGTCAATGACCTCGACTTGGAATTGGTTACCCCAACCGGAAGCATTTTATTGCCCCGCGTTTTGGATACGGTGGCCGCTCGGATAAATCAGGTGGCCGGCACCGGAGTGGATCGGATCAACAACATTGAACAGATCACGTTGTACAATCCACCCGCGGGCAACTACACCATTCGGGTGCGGGGTACATCGGTCAATACCCTCAATCAAACCTATCACATCAGTTGGGATCTGATCCCGACGGCACCCAAGTTGACTTTCCCGGTCGGTGGGGAATCGTTTCGTCCCGGTCAATCAATCAACATCCAATGGGATGCAACCGCTAGCGCGGGGGGGTATGATCTGGACTATTCGATCGATAATGGGGCGAACTGGACTTCCATCGCCAGCGGATTAGCTGCCTCCACGGATCAGTTTGTCTGGATCACGCCGTCGATCACGTCCGACCAGGTTCGGGTTCGATTGGTCAGTCGTGCCAACAATGCCATGCAGGCATCTCAATCATTTCTATTGATTGGCTTGCCCGTTGCCACTTTGTCGGCCACTCAATGTGAGACGTACATCTCAATGAATTGGACGCCGGTGACGGGTGCAACCGATTATGAAGTCATGCGCCTGATCGGTTCGGAAATGCAATCGGTGGCGGTCGTACCGGCGAGTACAACGAGTTATGTTTTCAGCGGACTTTCCCGTGATTCGGTTTATTGGGTGGGGGTCCGTCCCCTTCTCAACGGTAAACCCGGCCGACGATCCACGTCGATCTCTCGTCAACCCAACAGTGGTACCTGTGCGGGTACGATCTCCGACAATGATCTGCGCATGGAGGCGTTGGTGCGTCCGGCTGCTTCGGGCCGACTGAACACGTCTCAAGTCCTCCCCGCCAATCAAGTCATCACCGTTCGCATCAAGAATTTGGATGATGTGGCGTATACCGGTCCCGCTACCCTCACCTACCAGCTCAATGGCGGTTCGATGGTTTCGGAAAATGTGAACCTGAATAATTTGGCACCGGGTGCGAGTTGGGTCTATGATTTTCTGGCGACGGCTAATTTATCGGCTGTGGGCGATTATACCTTGAAAGTATCGGTGCAACGCTCGGGCGATCCTGTCGCGGCTAACAATGTCATCACGCAATCGGTACGGCAATTGAGCAATTTGCCGTTGAATCTGACACCGGCCTGGGTCGATAATTTTGAGACGCTTCCCAAACAAGAAATATTGCAGCCACAAATGGGATTGTCTGGTTCTGACCGGTACGATTTTTCGTTTATGAATGCACAGGGACGGTTGCGCACCTTTATCAATTCGGGGATGTCTTTTTCGGGTGAGCGGGCACTCACGATGGATGTTCGCTTGCCGGTGGGTGGGGGTAATACTAATTACCTGATCGGCACCTATAATCTTTCGGGCTATACAGTATCAGATGATGTGCGACTCGATTTCCGGTATAAGCACCACGGACAAGTTTCCAATGCGAACAATCGGGTCTGGGTACGCGGCAACGATACCGCGCCCTGGATACTTGCCTATGACTGGTTTGCCAATCAGACGGGGTTGGGAAACTATCAATCTGCCACGGCCATTGAACTTTCCGATCTGCTGGCGGCCAATGGACAAGCCTTCAGCAGTAGTTTTCAGATCCGATGGGGACAGTGGGGACAATATGCAGCCGCCGATGATTGGAGTGGAGCCGGTTATACGTTGGATGATATTCGGTTGTACACGGTAAACGACGATATCCAACTGGTTCAGATCGAGGAGCCGTTAGTACAGGTCTGTGCACCCGGGCAGGGACTGGTCGTAAAGGTTACGGTTCGCAACAGCGGTACGCAGCTTCGTACCAATGTTCCTATTCGGATGCAAGTGAATACGGGATCGGTGGTTTCAGAAATGATTCCCTCCTTAGCACCCAATGCAGCGGTTGCTTACACTTTCACGCAATTGTTGAACCTGTCGGGAACGAACCCTGCTATTTTGAAAGTTTGGGTTGATCTTGCTAATGATTCGTATCGATCGAATGACAGCTTGCAGACCAGTATACGGGTGTTGCCGGTGGTTTCCTCTTATCCATATGTGCAGGATTTTGAGGCGGGATCGGATTGGTATGCGTCGGGCAGTTTGTCGACTTGGGAGCTGGGAATACCAGCATCGTATCGGATCAAGGGAACAGGTAGCGGGGTGAAGTCCTGGAAAACAAGACTGAAGGGTCAATATAATGATAATGAATTGTCTTATTTGTATTCGCCTTGTTTCAATCTAGGCGGATTGACTTCTCCGATGCTGAGTTTTCTGGTGGCCTTGGATTTGGAGGATTGCGGAAATGGTTTATGTGACGGGGCCTATGTGGAGTACTCGGGCGACGGGCAGACCTGGACGCGTTTGGGCGGGGTTGGACAAGGCGTGAATTGGTACAATAAAAATTATCCTGGTAATCCGCTGTGGAGTACGCAAACCTATACGCGTTGGCACGTGGCTACGATCCCGTTGCCGACAGGCCTTCCCACGTTGCGTTTGCGGTTCGTGATGCGTGCGGATGCATCGGTGAATCGGGATGGTATCGCTGTGGATGACATTCATATTTATGAGAATGGGTTACCGATCTATAGTGGTCCAACGTTGACCTCGCCCGTCAACTTCAACTATGTTTCCTCGGCGGCCTGGCAGCCGGTGGTTGCAGCCAATCAGCTGGTGGCGTCGATGCAAACGATTGGTCAGTCTGGTACGGTGGGCATACAAGCTTTCCTTCACATTGGGCCGGATCGGTTCACCAATGGTCAGTATTATTTGGATCGCAACTGGGTGGTGCAGGGTTCGGCGGCGTTAACGGATACGGCACGGTTGCGGTTATATTTTCTGGATCGCGAGTCGGATTCACTGGTGTTTGCCACTGGATGTTCGGCTTGTGAGCGGGTGGCATCAGTGGCGGAGTTGGGCATTACGCGTTACCGCGATGGATCGGGGTCTACTCAGAACCTGATGTTGTCCGATAATGGTCCGGGTCAATGGTCCTATCTCACCCGTCAGCAGGTTCGGCGCGTTCCGTATCAGAATGGATACTATATGGAACTCCCTGTTCGGGAGTGGTCGGAGTATTGGGCCAATTCCGGTTGGCGCGATCGGGTACGCGGCTTGCCGGTCGATATTCTTTCTTATGCAGCGGAGCGGTTGGGACCGTATTCAGCGCGTTTGAGCTGGTCTACCGCTTATGAATACGATGTGGTCAGCCACGAGATACAGGTAGCCAAAGGCAATACTGCCTGGCAGCAGCAGCAGTTCGTATCCTTGGCCACGCTGAATTCGGCGGGCAATGCCGGTGTTCCTCGTTCCTATCAATATGATGATATCAGCCCGGGTAAATCGGATGTTTGGTATTATCGGTTGAAGATCACACACCGGGATGGTTGGTATGTGTACACCAACGCCATACCCATCGTTTATGAGGCAACATCTGTTTTGCGTTTCTATCCCAATCCTTCCGGCGGATTGTTCAAGGGCGTGTTTCAGGCCAATGTAGGGGAGCTGCTTCGATTGAATGTTTACGATGCAACCGGTCGGCAGGTACGTACGCAGCAAGTATTGGGAACAGGATTTCAGCAATCGTTCTGGTTGGATCTGTCGAGTCCCTCGATCGCCTCCGGACTCTATTGGGTACAGGTTGAACTACGCGGGCAAGTTTCCACGCAGCGCGTGATCAAGCAATGATCCAACTAAATAAGTAAAAAAAAGATCGGCCGATGGGCCGATCTTTTTTTATGGGGGAGAAGAAATTACCAGCCTTGTTTGGCGTGTCCTTCTTTGATGGCCGCCAGGGCTTTGGCTTCACCCAGCAGTGTAGTGAGTTTGTTGCCTTTACCGTCGTGTCCTTGTGCCATGTAAGCGCCTTTTGCGGTCTTGGTGATCACGGCGTCATGCATGACAACACCTTTTTCTTTTGTCTTCACATTGTAAGCAGTGAGGGGTCCGTTCGACATGTGTTTGATTTTAATCGTTAGGAAAACACAAAAATACGGAATTTCCGGGCCGACTCGAAAAAATTACCCAACGAGCAGGTGCTTGTGCTCCGTTGTTTTCACGCGTTCCCACGAGAATATTCCCCTTTCTTTCTGCGGATTATCACTTGGTTTCGAAACGACTTCCCATCAGTTTTACAAACAGATTTCATCATCAAAAAAAATAACCATGAAAATCATTGTTATGCTAACCTTATTCACGCTACTGGGTTCAGGTCTCTCGGCGCAGCGGTTACTTGATCAACAAGAACGTTTTCAAGCCTGTTTGACGGCGCATCCCGGCTGGCAGGAGCGGGTACAACTGGCTCGTGATCAGTATGTCACCCAATTGGCATCCGTGCGAAGCGAGGTGGACGGGTTGATCCAATTGTATTCGGTGCAGCGAACGGGCGATGTGCTACAGGTGGAGAACTTGCTGGCCGCCGTTGAATTGTCGATACAGTTGCGGGACCAAGACGCGGAATGCGACAGTCATTATTTTCAATTTCGGGAAACGGTTTTGCAAGCGGCGTGGACCGAAGGCATTTGCACGGAGGGGCTGAGTTATGACCAATATCAGGAGTTGTTCGATCATTATTTGGAGGATGAGGTCCTTCAGCCGGTCGATCATTATGCCGCGATTCATTTTGCCAATCGGTTGGGATTTCGGTCTATGTTACAAATTCAATTAGAGGCCGAGGAAGATTGGTTGCAGCGGCAGGGATTGGCGTGGCGCGAACCGCATCCGTTCGAAGCGCTTCCGATCCAGGAGGAAATGTATTGGGCGGTATTGAATGCGGATTGGATGATCGATTTTCGTCGCCCGGAACCCCAGCTCGCATCGATGCAGGCGGGGGCCAAGATGAAATTCAAGGAGATCTTACAATTTATTTTTGATAACTGGGACGAGATCAAGGATCTGCTGACCTGGCTGGAGGAGTTGGTATTGTCGGATTGTAGTCCCACCGTCACCGCCCGCATCAGCAGCGATACGCGGGATGTGAATGTGATGCAAGAGTTAAGTCCCGATGTTGAGCGTCGGATCTATTATCAAGTGGGTCAGCGGGGCGTGCGGGCTGATTTTCGTTCTACGCGTACCCGCATTTGGGGGAAGGCCAAGTTGTATAAGCGCAAGCGCAATCGCTTTGTAAAGGACAAGACACAAGTGGTGGGGATCGCGTATTGCACGCAGCAATGGAATGTGTGCGACGACCGTCCCTGGCCAGCGAACCGGCAGCCCTTTCAGTTTGCCGGTATTCACCGTCGGGGCAAGTCCAAATTTTCGGAGCGACATCCTTATGCCCTGGCCATACAGGACATGAACACCGAGTTCATCAATTTCCCACTTTTTTACAATCGTTCCCTGGTGGATCAAATCCATCTCTTGGGCAATGGAGGGTGTTTCTGATGAAACGAATGATCTACATCATGTGGTTGGTGAGTTGGGCGGATCCCTTGTGGGCGCAAGTCCATGGGTATGCGGGCGGAGCGATTCGCTCCGCCCCGCGGATCCGGTCTGGAAAGGGACCCTTATCCTTGTTAACCACGCGGGATCGGGAATATGCTGTTGGCTTTTCAAAGCCTTGGAAATCCGGCTCCCGTCATGAATGGGGTTGTCTATCTACGATCTTGTTTCGCTCTCCTTTCTATGAGCTCCGTGCAGCGATTCCATATTATCCCTTAAAAGCGCCGATACCCACGTACCGGATCGAATCGATACAAGTCAATCCGTTTTTTTCGTTTGTGTCACCTGCCACTGGTAGCAGGCGTTGGAAGGGGTGGGTGCGGGGAGGACCGGTGTTTGCCTTTCATGCCGTGCAAGTATCATCTACAACCACGGCTCGTACGGTGCCGGGGCAGAACCCCTTTGTATTGTATCGGTTGACTATTCGAAGACAGTCGATCGGGATCCCGTATGCACGGGTGCAGGCCGGTTTTTCCTATCGGATCTGGCGACGGCCGAAAACGGATTGGATGCTTCATCCATTTGTGCAAGCGGAGTTCGGGGATCGTTCCGCGATCGATTATCATATTTTACCCAATGACCCTGTGTATGAGTCGATAGGTAGGATGCGAAACGGAAACTGGTCATTCGGTATTCTATGTGGGCTCGGAAAAAAGCGTTGAGGGGATGGATCGCGCTGGTGATGATTTTTCCTGGGTTCCTGACGGCACAGTCGTTGAAGCCGGCTGTGGCGGGGACAAAGCGGGATACCTCCCAGCGAACGATCACGGAACCGCCGGAGTGGTTGAGTGCCGGTATGATGGAATGGGGGCAGGGCGGACAACTGCAAGCCTCGGCCCGTGTGGTGCGGTTGATGATCGGGGAGCCGGGAAAATGGCAATTGCCCTTATCGGTTTACAGCGGAGTGGCTCAGCCGGGTTCCAATGCTTCGCTGACAGGCGGGGCGGGGTCCCGGTCCAACGAATCGATCACCTGGCAATTGTATTCGCCTTGGAGTGGGATGATGAATGTGGGGTTTGAGGGACAAAAACTATGTTCCCATTGGGGGGCATACTCTGCGCTTCGTTTGGTATTTCAGGTGGGCGAGCGGGTCTTGAGTGGGTATCGGGTAGGCGCGTTGAACGACCCACTGGCCGGCCGGCATCAATATCTATGGAATCATTATGCGGTGATCGGGTGCGTGATACATACAGGCGCCTGGGAGAGATCGAATCCGAAAAATCTTGGCAGGGGATGGCTCTTGTTACGCGGACATCTAAGCTATTCCGCTCCCGATCAGTTACGTGGGTTGTTTTCTTTGCCAAATTTTCGCGGTCTTTATGGAGGCGCGTCCCTTGGCTTGGGGATCGAGGTGAGTCGCGTCGTACACCTGCGCGCAGGGGTGTGCTGGCCGGTGTATGGACCGGAATGGTCGCTGCTACGCAGCCTCACGCAATTCAGCTTTCAATACAATTGGAAACCCTGATCCGACGATCGCCTGCACGATCAGATGTCGAGTTTGGCGTATTTGGCATGGGATTCGATGAAAGAGCGGCGTGGGGCCACTTCATCGCCCATCAGCATGCTGAAGATCCGGTCGGCTTCGGCGGCACTTTCGATGGTGACTTGCTTCAGGGTGCGGGTGGCCGGGTTCATGGTGGTATCCCAAAGTTGGTCGGCATTCATTTCACCCAGACCCTTGTAGCGTTGTATCGTAACGGAATCTTCTTTACCGCCTCCCAGTCGATCGACCAGGGCCTTGCGCTGTTCTTCATTATAGGCGTATGCTTGTTCTTTTCCTCTTTTGACCAGATACAGAGGTGGCTGAGCGATGTAGACATATCCTTGCTCCACCATTGCTTACATGTATCGAGAGATGAAAGTTAGGATCAGGGTAGCGATGTGAGAACCGTCCACATCGGCATCCGTCATGATGATCAGTTTATGATAACGAAGTTTGCTGAGGTCAAGGGCCTTGGGGTCTTCGGGGGTGCCGATCTTCACGCCCAGTGCGGTGAACATGTTGCGGATCTCCTCGTTGTCGTAGATCTTGTGTTCCATCGCTTTTTCGACGTTGAGGATCTTTCCGCGAAGGGGTAAGATAGCTTGAATGCTACGATCGCGTCCTTGTTTGGCGGTACCGCCGGCTGAATCTCCCTCTACCAGGAACAACTCACAGCGATCGGCATCTCGTTCGGAACAGTCGGCCAATTTTCCGGGTAGTCCCCCGCCGGAAAGAACCGATTTACGTTGTACCAGCTCACGGGCTTTACGGGCTGCGGCACGGGCTTGTGCCGCGAGGATCACTTTGGCTACGATATTTTTTGCCTCCCGGGGATTTTCCTCGAGGTAGGCTTCCAGTACTTTGGAGACGGTGGAATCGACCACGCCCATCACTTCGTTGTTGCCGAGTTTGGTCTTGGTTTGTCCTTCGAACTGTGGCTCGGGTACTTTCACGGAGATGATCGCGCTGAGTCCCTCCCGAAAATCATCCCCCTCGATCTCTACTTTGGCTTTTTCAAACAGACCGTTCTTATCGCCGTAGCTTTTGAACACCCGGGTCAGGGCCCGACGGAATCCGGACACGTGGGTGCCGCCTTCGATGGTATTGATGTTGTTTACGTAGGAATAGATGTGTTCGCTGTAGCTGTCGTTGTAATTCAGGGCCACTTCTACAGCTACGTTGGTAGACTCATCGCGCCCTTCCACTGAAATGATATTCGGGATCAAGGCATTTCGGCCGGCGTTCGTATCGAGCATCAAAACAAATTCCACAATGCCACCCTCACTAAAAAAAGTATTGGTGTAGGGGTTGCCGGATTCATCGAGGTCGCGTTGGTCCGTGAGAGTAATGCGGATGCCGCGGTTCAGATAGGCCAGTTCGCGCAGACGACCCTCTAAAATCTCTTTGTTGTAGGTCGTGACATGGAAGATGGTCTGATCGGGCCAGAAATGCACCCGAGTACCGGTGGTATCACTGGTGCCGATTTCGCGCACGGCGTATTCGGGCACACCGATCCGGTAGGCTTGTTCGAAAGTTTTTCCTTCGCGGCGTACGGTCACGTGCAATTTCGTGCTGAGGGCATTGACACAACTCACGCCCACACCGTGCAATCCACCGGAAACCTTGTAAGAGTCCTTATCGAATTTTCCGCCCGCATGCAATACCGTCATCACCACTTCGAGTGCCGAGCGCTTCTCCTTGCTGTGCATGGCAGTGGGGATGCCACGGCCATCGTCCTCCACAGAGATGGAATTGTCGGTGTGGATGTTGACCGAAATGTTCTTGCAGTATCCCGCCAGGGCTTCGTCGATCGAGTTGTCGACCACCTCATACACCAGGTGATGCAGACCTTTCACGCCTACGTCACCGATGTACATAGCAGGCCGTTTGCGGACCGCTTCGAGGCCTTCGAGTACTTGTATGCTGTCGGCGCCGTATTGGGCTGATTGAGCGGGATTTTTTTCGGGGTTCATAGGCGTTGAAAAAATAGCTGTTTTCCGAGGGAAACAGGGGTTGAAATTCAATAGGCGAATGTACGAAAAAGGGGGGTGGAAAAGGGGTAAAAATCAGGGCTATTTTTACCCAATTTTGAGGGGTGTGTGGACAAAAAAAGGGGCTGCGATCAGTCGGCCCTTTTTACGATCTGGGCTACCAGAATCCCCTCTGAACAGACTTTCCCGCCGCAGTATACTGTGCCTTTCATTTCACAGATCCCGCGTCGGATCGGGGCGATGAGTTCCATTTTCAGGAGCAGGGTGTCGCCGGGGCGAACCATCTGCTTGAATTTACATTGGTCGATCTTCAGAAAATAGGTGTCGTACTGGCCTTCGCCGCTCAGGTTGATGGCCAGGATTCCTCCGCATTGGGCCAGGGCCTCGATCTGCAGCACGCCCGGCATCACGGGGTTTCCGGGAAAATGTCCCTGAAAAAACCATTCGTTGAACGTGACGTTCTTCACACCCACGATGTGCGTATCGCTGAGCTCAATGATCTTGTCGACCAATGCAAAAGGATAGCGGTGGGGCAGTTTGTTTTCGATGTATTGCTGGTCGAATACCGGCGGTTGACCGGGATCGTACGTGGGCACGTCACGGGTATGCTTATTCTTTTTGATGTACTGTTTGATCTTTTTGGCGAAGGCTACGTTGGTGCTGTGACCGGGACGATTGGCGATGATGCGGGCTTTGATCGGGTAGCCGATCAGGGCTAGGTCGCCTACAACATCCAGCAGCTTGTGTCGCGCAGCCTCATTGGGAAAACGCAGCTCCAGGTTATCGAGATAGCCCTCGCTTTTGACCTCAATGTGATCACGGTTGAATACTTTTTTGAGTCGTTCCAGTTGAACTTTCTCCACGGGTTTATCGACGATCACGATGGCGTTGCTGACATCTCCGCCTTTGATCAAATTGTTCTCCAGGAGCATTTCCAACTCATGTAAGAAGCAGAATGTGCGGCAGGGTGCGATCTCTTTTTTGAATTCCCGTAAATTTTTCAATCCCGCATGTTGGGTACCCAGTACCGGAGAATTGAAATCGATCAGTGTGGTAACCTGATAGTCGGTCGCCGGCATGGCCACCATTTCCACTCGTTTCTCCTCGTCGTAATGAAAAATATTCTCGTCGATGCTGTACCAGATCTTTGCGGCATCCTGTTCTTCGATGCCGGCTTTCTCGATGAGTTCAACGAAGGGTTGTGAGCTGCCATCCATGATCGGTACCTCAGGACCATTGATCTGCAGCAGGCAGTTGTCGATGCCCATCCCCACCAGCGCGGCCAGTACGTGTTCGACGGTATTGATCTTGACCCCGTTTTGCTCAAGGGTGGTGCCACGACTCACATCGGTGACCAGGTCACAATCGGCCTTGATGATGGGCTGGCCCGCCAGGTCGGTTCGTTGAAACTGCAATCCAAATCCCGGATTGGCAGGTTGAAGGGTGAGTTCAGCCAGGATCCCGGTGTGCAGGCCTGTTCCCTCGACGGAGGCAGAGCGCTGAAGGGTATGCTGTTTATCGGGATTGAAACGGCTGGCCATGCGTTGAATTTTGGATGGCCAAAGATAACAAAAAGGTCGGGGTCAGTCGGGTTTTGAGGCTAACAACTGTTCCAGTATTCGGATACGCCTTTCCATTTCAGGGAGTTGGCGGATCAGTGCCAATTGACGAAACGAACTGGCATGGTCGGTAGCTGGTGTGCCATTGAGCAATTTGCCATCCGCTACATCTTTGGAGACGCCACTTTGTGCGCCCACTTTCACTTTGTTGCCGATATGAATGTGTCCGGCGATGCCTGCTTGTCCGCCGATCATCACTTGCTCGCCGATTCGGGTGCTTCCGCTGATACCGGTTTGTGCGGCGATCACGGTATGTGCGCCGATCTCGACGTTGTGGGCAACCTGGATCAGGTTGTCGAGTTTGACACCACGCCGGATGATGGTTGATCCGATGGTTGCGCGATCGATCGTTACGTTGGCCCCGATCTCTACGCCATCCTCGATGATCACATTTCCCAGCTGCGGCACTTTTGAATATTCGCCATCGCTTTTGGGGGCAAATCCAAATCCGTCACTGCCGATCACGGTACCGGCGTGGATCACGACCTCATTTCCGATCACGCAATTCGAATAGATCTTAACACCCGGATGCAACACACAGCGTTTGCCGATACGCACGCGATCACCGATGTAAACCTGTGGGTGGATCTCGGATCCGTCTCCAACGGTGCTGTGTTCTCCGATGTAGGCGAAGGCTCCCACAAAAACATCCTTTCCGCATTGGGCCGTGGCATCGATGTAGACCGGGGATTGGATGCCTTTGCGGGATTTTTTTTGCGTTTCCTCGTAGAGGGAAAGCAATTTGGCAAAAGCTGCGTAGGCATCCGGTACGCGGACCAAGGTCGACGACACGGGTTTGCGCAGCGACAATTGCTGATTGACGATCACCACCGAGGCTTGCGAGGTGTAGAGATACTCTTCGTATTTGGGATTGGCAAGAAAGCTCAGTTGTCCTTTGACGGCCGATTCAATTTTTCCAAATCCTTCGACGGAAGCTTCCGGATCTCCTTCGACTTGGCCGCCAAGAAGTTGAGCGAGGGCAGAGGCCTTGTATTGCATAGGCGCGAGATTAGAGATCGGGATAACAAATGTAGTGCTTTTTGACCCGGCCACTCAGCGATCGGTGGATCAGGGCGTGGTCCACTTCCGAGATGTCTTTCACCGATCCGTCCTTGAACAGGATTCGGATGCGCTCATCCCCCGGATTGTACAGGGTATTGCTGGCTTCTCCGGTGAAGGCCAGGTAATGGGCCCATTCCGGTGCCAGACCATAGTGTTGGCAAACCTGCTCTTGTTTTTGGGAGAGGATCAAGGGGTCGAACGGATCGGCTTGCAAGCGGATCTTCAATAAGCGTCGCTCGATCAGACGGGTGCAGAGTTCGGAGAGGATCCGGTCTTCATGATGCACCCAGTTTTTGACGGTGCTCATGATATCGTGGTCGTCGAGTTGACAAAAACGCAGCAGGTCGTTGGGGGCATCAAAGGTCTGCTCGGGTCGTTGCAGAAAGTAATCCAGGTTCGTTGAACTGGCGGGGACCAACACCCCCGAACGGATCAGTTCCTTGGCCCGACGGATGATGTGCACCAGGGTCATCTCGGCACTGACCACGGTCTTGTGCAAGTACACCTGCCAGTACATCAGCCGACGACTCAGCAGGAATTTTTCAATGCTGTAGATCGCCTTTTCCTCAACCATCAACTCACCATCCTTCACCGTCAGCATTTTCAGGATGCGGTCGTACCCGATCACTCCCTCGGAAACGCCTGTAAAAAAACTATCTCGGTTCAGGTAATCCATCCGATCCACATCCAGCTGTCCCGATACCAACTGATGAAGGAATCGCTTGGGGTGTTTATGGGTAAAGATCTCGAGCGCCGTTTGTAAGTCTCCTCCGAATTGTCGGTTCATCTCCTCCATGATAAGCAGGGAGAGCGTCTCATGGTGGGCGCCCGGGATCAATTCATTTTCGAGGGCGTGGGAGAAGGGACCATGACCGATATCATGCAACAGAATCGCGATGCGGGCTCCTTGCTCCTCGGCCGGTGAGATCGCTACGCCTTTTCGTTTCAGCTCACTGAGGGCTTCTGTCATCAAATGATAGGCACCCAGGCTGTGATGCAGCCGGGTATGTACGGCACCGGGATAGACCAAGTGGGCAAAGGCCATCTGGTGGATGTGCCGCAAGCGCTGGTAAAAGGGGTGGCAGACGATGCGCCAGATCAGCGGGTCATCGATGGTGATGAACCCGTAAACGGGATCGTTGATGATTTTACGAACCGGCGACATCGTGAAAGAATGGTTAAATGATGGAATGAAGGCAACTGCAAATCTACGGGCTGCCACTGGAAAATCGGTAGATTTGAAACCGTTACCAATCTACACCGAATGGCCATTGCCAACTTGATCTGGGTCGATGATGAAATGGAGAGCCTGCATTCGCAGATCCTCTTTTTAGAGGGAAAGGGCTATTCGGTCAAAGCCTTCTCCAACGGATTCGACGCGATCGACCACATCCGATCTCAACCGGTGGATGTGGTGTTGATGGACGAGAGTATGCCGGGGATCAGCGGACTGGAAACGCTGGCCAAGATCAAGGAATACGATGCCGGTCTGCCCGTGGTGCTGATCACCAAAAACGAAACGGAGAACCTGATGGACGATGCCATCGGTTCCCAGATCGCCGATTATCTCATCAAGCCGGTCAACCCCAACCAAGTGCTGCTCAGCCTGAAAAAGATCATTGACAACAAACGGCTGGTGGCGGAAAAAACCACCTCGGCCTATCAGCAGCAATTCCGTCATCTCTTTACGGCGCTCAATAGCGATCCCGATCACCAGGAGTGGATGGACATTTACCGAAAACTGGTTTATTGGGAATTGGAAATGCAAAAATCCGACAGCCCGGAGATGCAGGAAGTGTTACAAAACCAAAAGCAAGAGGCGAATACGGAATTCTTCAAATTCATCCGTCGCTCCTATGCTTCCTGGATGGCCGCACCGGATGGCGACGGTCCAATCCTGAGCCACCAGCTCGTCAAGCGGAAAGTGCTGCCCCAACTCGAACCCGATCGCCCCTTGTTCTTCGTGCTGATCGATAACCTGCGCTTCGATCAATGGCGGGCCATTCAGCCCATCCTCGCCGAAAGTTTTCGGGTGGTTACGGAGGATAGTTTTTACTCGATCCTTCCCACCGCTACTCAATACGCTCGTAACGCGATCTTCTCCGGACTGCGTCCGATCGACCTCGCCACCCAATACCCGCAGACCTGGAAAAACGACGAGGACGAAGGCGGAAAAAATCTCGAGGAAGAATTTTACCTGCGCGATCAATTGAAGCGATTGGGCAAAGGGGCGGTCAAGCTTTCCTATACGAAAGTGGTGAACAATCAAGCCGGATTGGAACTGATCAGTCAAGTACACAACCTGCTCGACAACGACCTCAATGTGATCGTCTACAATTTTGTGGATATGCTCAGCCATGCCCGCACCGAGATGGAAGTATTGAAAGAACTGGCGGGCGATGAGATCAGCTACCGCAGCATCACGGCCTCGTGGTTCGAGCATTCGCCTTTGCATCAAGCATTGAAGCGACTGGCCGATAAAAAGATCCGCATCGTATTGGCCACCGACCACGGCAGTATTCGCGTCAAAACACCTTGTAAGGTTTTGGGCGATCGGCAGACCAGTACCAATATCCGTTACAAACACGGACGAAACCTGCAATACGAAGCGAAAGATGTGCTCGATTTTCGGGACCCGCGACAGGCCGGGTTGCCCGTACCCACGATCAACTCCTCGTACATCTTTGCCCGAGAGGATCGCTACCTCTGTTATCCGAATAATTACAACCATTTCGCACAGTACTACCGGAACACCTTTCAGCACGGCGGCGTCAGTTTGGAAGAAATGATCGTTCCCTTCGTGGTACTCGAGAGCCGGGATTGATGTGGAAAACCGGATTGGTTCGGCGTCCCCCATTCAGTACCTTAGCGCGGCCGATATTTATGAAATACACACAGACTACCCTCGATAAATTACAGTCCATTCCCGAGCAGGCCGGGTATATCCTGCGCTACGAGCGCGGCAATTTTCAAAGCGGTTATTGTATCCTGGAATCCAAGAAGGTGATCGTGCTCAATAAATTCCTTCAAACCGAAGGACGCATCAATACATTGCTGGAGCTGATCCCCCAATTGGCGATCGATCCGTTGCATTTGCCGGAGGACCTTCGTAAATTGTACGAGGAGGCCCGCAGCCAAGCTGCACCCAATCCGGCCGACTGACCACATGTCATTTGTTCCTTCCCTTTCCATAACTTTTCTGGGAACCGGTACCAGCAGCGGTGTACCGATGATCGGATGTTCCTGTGCTGTCTGTACGTCTTCAGATCCGCGCGACAACCGGCTTCGCTCCAGCATCTGGGTACGATCTGCACAATCGTCTTTGGTCGTGGACGCGGGACCGGATTTCCGTACGCAAATGCTGCGCACCCCCGTTCAATCGTTGGATGCCATCTTGCTGACACATGCGCACAAGGATCATATCGCTGGGTTAGATGATGTACGAGCCTACAATCATTTTCAGCATCGGCCAATGGCCGTTTATGCCGATCCGCGCACGGAAGAAGCGATCCGCCGCGATTTCTATTATGCCTTTTCTGATACCAAATACCCGGGTACCCCCAGCATCGATCTGCTTTCCATCGAAGAGGAACCATTTACCGTCGGTGATATTCCCGTGGTGCCCATCCGGGTGATGCACCTGCGGATGCCCGTGCTGGGATTTCGGTTCGGCGATTTCACATACATCACCGATGCGAACTTCATTGAGGAAAGCGAGTTGGATAAGATCCGCGGCAGCCGGGTGTTGGTGCTCAATGCCCTACGAAAAGAAAAACATCTTTCTCATTTTACCCTCTCGGAAGCCGTTGATTTGGCCCGGTCACTCGAAGTGCCACAAGTATACTTCACGCATATTTCCCATCAGTTGGGCCAACATGCCGAAATCCAATCGGAGTTGCCAGAAGGCATGTGTCTGGGTTACGACGGCCTACAGATCGAATTGAAATAATTCCCTAACATCTGTTCGTGTAATCGATATTATTTCCGATTTTTACCCAATGCAGTTTCAACCCAGTGAATTGACCCTTCAGGTGGCACAAATGGCCCGTGATTTTGCGGAGCGTGAGATTCGTCCCCATGTTATGGAGTGGGATGAGTCGCAGTATTTTCCACGGGATATCTTTCGTCGTCTCGGTGAATTGGGTTTGATGGGCGTGTTGGTTCCGGAGCAGTACGGTGGCTCCGGCATGGGTTATCATGAATATAAGGCTGCTATTGTCGAGATCGCCAAAGTGTGTGGTTCGGTGGGATTGAGTGTGGCGGCGCATAATTCTCTTTGTACCGGACACATTCTCTCCTTTGGTAATGAGGAACAAAAGAAAAAATGGTTGCCCCGGTTAGCTACCGGAGAGGCCATCGGCGCCTGGGGATTGACAGAGGCCAATACCGGAAGCGATGCCAGCAACATGCGTTGCACGGCGGTGCGCGACGGAAACGATTGGATCTTGAACGGAACCAAGAATTGGATCACGCATGGCATCAGCGGCGAGATCGCCGTGGTGATCACCCGCACCGGAGAGCCGCGAACAAAAAATAATGCTACCGCTTTTGTGGTGGAGCGCGGCACCGCAGGATTCTTAGCCGGCAAAAAAGAAAACAAGCTGGGCATGCGTTGCAGCGAGACCGCCGAAATGATCTTCGATCAGTGCCGGATACCCGATGCCAATCGGTTGGGGGAGGTAGGTGACGGATTTCATCAGTCGATGAAAATACTGGATGGTGGACGAATCTCCATTGCAGCCTTGTCTTTGGGCATTGCCCGGGGCGCTTATGAAGCGGCGCTTGCGTATTCGCAGCAACGCGAACAATTTGGGAAACCCATCGCACATTTTCAGGCCATTGGATTCAAGCTCGCGGATATGGTCACGGAGATCGAGGCGGCCGATCTGCTCACCGATCAGGCGGCCTACAAGAAGCAGGAGCATTTGCCGATGACACAGGACGCAGCCATGGCCAAATATTACGCGAGTGAGGTTGCGGTTAAAGTTGCCAACGAAGCCGTTCAGATCTTTGGCGGCTATGGATATACCAAGGATTTTCCGGTCGAGAAATTTTATCGCGACGCCAAACTCTGTACCATTGGTGAAGGGACCTCTGAAATTCAGAAACTGGTGATCGCTCGTTCGATCCAGCGCTGATCACTGCAACTCCTGCAGGTCTACCAATTTTTTGTAATAGCCGTTCTGTTCGATCAGGCTTTCGTGGGTTCCTCTTTCCACGATCCGGCCCTCTTGGAGCACCAGGATCTCGTCGGCGTGACGGATCGTGGAGAGCCGGTGTGCAATGACCAGGCTGGTGCGGTCTCGCATAACATTATTGATCGCTTCTTGCACCAGGCGTTCGCTTTCCGTATCGAGCGAGGAGGTGGCTTCATCCAAAATGAGAATGGAGGGATTTTTCAGCAGGGCCCGTGCGATGGTCAGTCGTTGGCGCTCGCCGCCGCTGAGTTTGCTGCCGCGATCGCCTACGTTCGACCGGTATTGTCCCTGTTTTTGGTTGATGAATCCGTCCGCGTTGGCAAGGTGTGCGGCTTGTTCGATCTGGGACAAGGAAGCCTGTGGAATTCCCAGGGAGATGTTGTTGGCGATGGTATCATTAAAGAGAATGGCTTCTTGGGTGACCAAACTCATGTGCTCCCGAATGGAGGCCAGGGAATAGTCGCGAATATCGGTTCCGTCGATCAGCACTTGTCCGTCGGTTACATCATGAAAACGCGCCAGCAGATCTGCCAGTGTCGATTTACCTGAACCGGAAGAACCCACCAAGGCAATGGTTTTGCCTTTGGCTAAGGTGAATTGAATGTCGTGCAGCACGATCTTCTCTCCGTAGGCAAAACGGACGTTCCGGAATTCGATTTGATGCTGGAAGGCCGCCAGCGATTTTCCCTGCGGATTCTCATCGATGGTTTGTGGGGTACCGAGCAGCTCTTCGATACGGGCGATGGCTGCGGAACCCTTTCGCATGTTGCTAAAGGAGGTGGAGAGCGACTTAACGGGATTGATGATGTTGTAAAACAATGCGAGGTAGGCCAAAAATGTGGAAGGGGCCAAAGCGATCTCCTGGTTCAGCACACTTTGCCCGCCGAACCAAAGAATACCGACAAACACACCCACGCCCAGTAATTCGGAGACGGGGGAGGCCAGGTCGCGCCGGCGGCTGATCCGGTTGCGGGCTTGCAGGAGTTCATCGTTGGCACGATCAAATCGGCCACGGATCCAGTCTTGTGCGTTGAAGGACTTGATGATGCGCAGTCCCTGTAACGTTTCATCCAACACGCTGAGCGACTCGCCCTGTTTCTCCGCGGCTTCCTGCGAGGTCTTTTTGAGTTGGCGGGAGATGCGACCTAAAATAAAACCGATGGCCGGGATGCAAACGAGGATGGCAAGTGTAAGGGAGGGACTGATATAAAACAGCACCAGAAAGTTGATCAGGATAGTCAGCGGATCACGCACCCATCCCTCAAGGGCTCCGACCAGGGAGTTCTCTACCTCGTACACGTCGTTCGTGAGTCGGCTCATCAGATCCCCTTTTCGCTGCTCGGTAAAATAGCCGATGGGCAGCGTCAGTACTTTTTGGTAGATGTCTGACCGCAGTCGGTGAATGATGCGGTTTTTCATCGGGTTCAGAATATAGAAGGAGAGGTAAAGAAAAAGATTCTTGAATCCGATCGAGAGCAGAATGATCAGGCAGATGATACCCAGGGTGGCCACCGGTGTCAGCGAATCGACTTGTTGGAGGAGCAGCTGACGGATGGTTTCCATCACGGCATTATCGGCCGGTTGTGCGAGCCGGCTATTATCGCCGTTGAAGATCAGATCGAAAAAAGGGGCCAGCATCCCAAAGGAAACGATCGAGAACAGAATGGACAACAGGATGCTGATCAGGTAGCCCAGGATGGAGCCTGTTTGGTGCTGCAGGTAATGAAAGATGCGGGCGTAGGTTCGCATGCGACGGGGATCGCCACAAAGTAACTAATTTTAGGCCAGCGATCGGGCGTGGGTCACGATCATTAATCTCAATTGATATCGACATGGAGGAAGGAAAACGTCAGCGGCAGATCGCCGGGTTGTTGAACGAGGAAATGAACCGGATCTTTCAATTGTTGGGCCTGTCTATGCTGGATGGCGGCATGATTTCCATTTCATCCGTCAAGGTGACGCCCGATCTGCTGGAGGCTCGTTTCTATTTGAGTTTGTTTCAGGTCAAGGATCCGGATGCCGCGTTGAAGAAAGTGGTCGATCGAACGACCGAGATCAAGCGGGAGCTGGCCAACCGCGTGCGGCACCAGTTACGCAACATACCGGTCCTGAAATTTTTTCGGGATGATACCCTGGATCATGTATTTAAAATGGAAGAGTTATTCCGCCGCATCGGGGAAGATGGCAAAACAACGGATGGTTCACCGGCTCCATCCCCTGAATCCTAAATAGCGTTTGCTTGTATTTACAATTTGCCTGGCGATATTTCCGCTCTCCGAAGTCTACTACGGCCATTTCGGTGATTGCGTGGACCAGCGTCGTGGCCATTGCCGTGGGCACGGCGGCCCTGCTCTTGGTGTTGAGTGTGTTCAATGGTTTTGAGGGACTGGTCAAATCCCTTTACGCTGATTTTTATCCCGAGATTCGGGTATTTCCCGCACAGGGAAAATTCATCACCGTTTCCGACAGCCTGGGTGATCGATTGGCTGCCTGGCCGGGGGTATCGGCCGTGTCTCGGGTGGTGGAGGAGAAGGCCATTTTGCAAAATGGCGAATATCAATCGGTGATCCAATTGAAAGGGGTCGATGACCGGTATGCAGAAGTATCGGGATTGCCTGGTCGGATCTATCATGGTTCTTTTTCCTTGGGAACGGACGTGTTGCCGGCCTTGGTCTTGGGTGCCGGCGTCGAAGACGCACTGGGTGTGCAGGCGGGGCGCGACGTGAGTTTGTTGCGGGCCTATATCCCGCGCAAAGGAGGTGGTCGGTCTTTGTCAGCCGAGAACATACAAGCCACCGATCTCTATGCGTCGGGTTCCTTCATCGTACAACAGGATTTTGACGAGCAGTATGGCCTGACCCGCTATGATTTTTTACGCGAGGCAATGGGTTTGCCCCCTCTTTCGGTCTCGGCCTTGGAACTTAAATTATCCGATCCGGGTCGGACTGATAAAGTGAAGCAAGCCCTTCGTGAATTTTTAGGGGATGCCTTTCGGGTAGAGGATCGCTATGAGCAGAACCGAAGTTTGTACGGCGTCATGAATGCCGAGCGGTGGATTGTCTATGGTGTACTCTCGTTGATCCTGGTGGTAGGAGCCTTTACCATGATCGGGGCCTTAACCATGTTGATCCTCGAAAAACAAACCGATATCCAGATCCTTCGGGCCATGGGCGCCGAGGGTCGGGTGATCCGCCGCATCTTTTTAACGGAGGGTATGTTGCTTGCGGGTGTCGGTGCCACGCTGGGTATGTTGATCGCAGGTTTGTTGATCTGGGCACAGCAAACCTTTCACCTGATTCCGCTGGGGGGTGGAAGTTTCCTGATCGATTATTATCCCGTAGAAGGGAGGCTTTCGGATGGCTTGCTCATCGGCGCCACCGTTTTTTTCATTGCAGCTGTCGCTTCCTGGTTACCAGCCTCGAGGGCGGCTGCCCGGGTGCAGTCACTGCGCGCTCAATAATCACCGACCGTTTCCGGAAGTTGTGCCAAGGCCCGTGCCAATTGCTCGTCGTTGGGTGCAATGCCGTGCCACTCGTGGGTGCCTTCCATGAAATCGACTCCTTTGCCCATGGCGGTGCGCATCAGGATCACAATGGGTTTTCCTTTTCCGGTGAGGCCTTTGGCTTTTTCCAATACACTGACCACCTCGTCGATTGCGTTGCCGTTCATTTCGAGGACGATCCACCCAAATGCTTCAAACTTGGCACGCAGATCACCCAAGGCCATGACTTTTTCGGTAGGGCCGTCGATCTGTTGTCCGTTCCAGTCGATCGTGGAGATCAGGTTATCGATCTTATGATGCGCCGCAAACAGAACGGCTTCCCAGATCTGTCCTTCATCCAGTTCGCCGTCCCCGTGAAGCGAAAACACCAAGTGGGGGTCACCATTCATTTTTTTGGTCAATGCTGCTCCGGCGGCCACGCTCAGACCCTGCCCCAACGACCCTGAGGCGATGCGTACGCCCGGTAAATGTTCATGGGTGGCGGGGTGGCCTTGCAGACGGCTGTTCAGTTTGCGGAACGTAGCGAGCTCCTCGGTCGGAAAATAACCGGCTCTCGATAGGGTGGCATAAAAAACCGGAGAGATATGACCATTCGAAAGGATGAAAACGTCCTCTTCCCGGGCATCCATCTGAAAGGCTGGATTGTGTTTCATGACCTGGAAGTACAGGGCCGTAAAGAAATCGGCACAGCCCAGCGAGCCGCCGGGGTGACCACTATTTACACCATGTACCATTCGCAGGATGTCGCGGCGAATCTGGGTGGCAAGGGCGGCGAGTTCACTCATATGAAAGACTTTTTACAAAAATCAACGGAATCGCCGAACCCTGATCACGGTCAGGGGAAATCCTTCCCACTTTTTTTCAACATGCTGAGAATCAGGACCTGAAGTGATGGCCGTCAAATAAATTCAAAAAAAATATAAATTATTTTATCTTTATATATGTACCTATTATGCTTTTACCGGCTCTGATTGTTCTTGCTTGTGCTTTCTTCTTGACTTTTCTGGTTGCCCCGGTTGTCATTGAAGTAGCTTCCCGTAACCGTCTTTATGATCGTCCCGACCAGCGGAAGATCCATCCTCGGCGCGTTTCCTCGCTGGGTGGCGTGTCTATCTTGGTTGGCTTCCTGATCAGTTGTTTGTTTTTCATCCCCTTTTCTTCCAATCCGGAAATACGTCTTTACCTGGCTACCGGGTTAGTGGTTTTTTTATTGGGACTTAAAGACGACTTAAGTGACCTCAGCGCCAAGGACAAACTGATCGGACAGCTTTTTATTGCAGCCGTCATTATACATGGAGGGGGGTTGCGGCTGGAGGGTATGTATGGATTTTTAGGTATGAATGAGGTTCCGGAGCTTTTCTCTTACATCATTACCTACCTAACCATCATTGTGGTCATGAACGCCTTCAACCTCATCGATGGAGTGGATGGACTGGCCTCTGGCTTGGCCATCGTTAGTTTGTCTGTATTTGGTACCTATTTCCTTTATGCTTCGCAACCAGCCTACGCACTGATGGCTTTTTCAATGGTTGGTAGCATACTGGCTTTTCTCGCATTCAATTTCCCGCCCGCCCGCATTTTCATGGGCGACTCAGGATCCTTATTGATCGGTACCCTCAATGCGATCTTGGTCATTCAGTTTATTCATACGGCTAGCAGTCCCGCAGCCATCCTTCCGGTTTCGGGGGCCGTGGCGGTAGGTTATGCAATTTTGTTTGTTCCGCTGTTCGATACGTTTCGGGTTTTCTCCATGCGGCTGATGACGGGTCTTTCTCCCTTCCAGCCCGATCGCAAGCACCTTCATCATCTCTTGCTGAATCGCGGATATAGTCATTTTCAGACCACCTTTATTTGTATTACGACCAATATTATTTTTTTGCTCCTGGCTTGGCGATTCAAGTTCTTTGGTTCCACCCTGGTGTTGATGGCTGAAATGGTATTCGGTTTTGCACTATTGGGTGTCCTTTACTATGGCTGGGCACCTGCCAAGCGTGCAGCCGAGAAAGTACAGGTGCCAGTGATCCAGATGGAGCGAGAGGCCATTATCAAAGCCGAATAGGGCATTTTTTCCGTACCGCCGTCTTTCATTAGATTTGCCGTTCTACCAAGAAATCTATTCTCATGTCGGATGAATTGATCGCCATAGAACGGCACGCGGCCGATGCCATGCGCAAAGCCATACAGTTTTTGGAATCCGAGTTGATCAAGATCCGGGCCGGAAAGGCCAATCCACAGATGTTGGACGGATTGTCGGTGGATTACTACGGATCTCCCATGCCCATCAACCAGGTGGCCAACATCAGTGTGCTCGATGCGCGTACCCTGAGCATTCAACCTTGGGAGAAGAATATGTTGCAGCCCATCGAACGGGCCATCATAGCCGCGAACATGGGCATTACCCCGCAAAACGACGGTTCCCTGATCCGCATCTACCTGCCCCCGCTCACGGAAGAGCGCCGCAAGGAGCTGGTCAAAAAATGTCAGTCTGAGGGCGAACAGTCCAAAGTGGCCATCCGCAACATTCGTCGCGATTCCATCGAGCAGGTCAAAAAATTGCAGAAAAACGGATTGAGCGAGGATGTCGCCAAGGGAGGAGAAGCGGCTATTCAGGATGTAACGGACAAGCACATTGCACTGGTCGACAAACATCTGGCCAGCAAAGAAAAAGAGATCATGTCCGTCTAATCAGACTTGACCGCCGTTTCGTTTTTCTTCTCCACTTTATTAGCCAAATACACGCCGGATAAGATGATCGCCAGGCAAAGGATCTGTAGCGGATCGATGTCGATGTGATCGATCCATCCTACGATCACGGCCACGACCGGGATACCGTAGGTGACCAGCGAAGCAAACAATCCGCCCGCCAACTGCAGGAGCATATAAAAAAGGATCGTGGCCAGTGCACTTCCTACGATGCCCAGGGCAGCCCCTTTCCAGATGGCCGTTTGCGTAGCCGGATCGGTAAAGGAGAGGGAAAGAAAATCAAAATACCAGAGCAGGAAGGTGGTGGGTATGATCATCAGGGCAATGGAGACCGATGCCAGGTGCAGGGGTTTTATTCCCTGTAACCGATGCCCGACCAAATTCACATTGAATCCGTACAGAATGGTACCGGTCAGGATGGCCAGCGTGGGTAAGAGCCGGGCCAGGGTCAGTTTCTCCTCTTGGCGGATGACGGGCACCAAGGTCAGCAGGATCAGTCCCCCCAACCCGATCCCGATGCCGATCAATTTGTGCAGCGCTACCCGGTCCCGGAAAAAAAGAATGGCAATAGTGGCCACGCAGAGCGGCGTCAGGGCATTGAGAATGCCGCCCAACGGACCGGTTATTGCCGGATCGTTCAGGGCGTAGGCAAACAGAAAAGCAGGCAGCAGGTTTCCGATGGTGCCGTTCAAGGCGACCAGTCCGATTTGTTTACGAGGAATGGCCCGGAAATGGAAAAGGGCCAGGGGCAGGAAAAATACCGCGGCCGAAAAAATTCGCAGGGCTGCCAATCGCTTGGGGTTGATGACGCTGGCACTTTCTTCCATCAGCTTGAAGGAGCTGCCCCAGATCAGGCATAGGGCTCCGAACAGCATCCATTTCCACAGGGAGTTTGATTTCATGGCGCAAAGTTGCACATTCTCGAGAGTTGTGTGCCGCTTTTTTATTTTCTTTACTGAAAATTCATTTTTATGGGAATGCTGAAGGAATTAAGGGATTTTGCCATGAAGGGCAATATCGTCGACCTCGCTGTAGCGGTGATCATCGGCGGTGCTTTTGGGACCATTGTTTCCTCTTTGGTGGAGGATGTGATCACCCCGCTCTTGTTGGCACCGGCCCTGGAGGCGGTACACGCCACCGATCTCGATAAGTTGGTTTGGAACGGGGTCAAATACGGCAAGTTTCTCGCCGCTACGATCAAATTCTTTTTCATCGCTTTTGTGATGTTCATGTTAGTGAAAGCCATGAACAAAGTGATCAAAAAGGAAGCGGCCAAGCCGGCGGCCACCCCCGAGGATATCGTGTTGTTGCGGGAGATCCGGGATTCCCTGAAAAAGTAATCGGGAAGACCCCCATCATACCCTATTTTTGTCGGCTATCACATGGCATCACATCCCGCTTACCAAATTCGCCTGCCTCAATTTGAGGGGCCCTTCGACTTGCTGTTGTTCTTCATCGAACGCGATGAGTTGGACGTCTACAACATTCCCATCAACCGGATCATAAACGATTTTCTGGCATACATCCGGGAGAGCGAGGAGTTGAATATCGAACTCAGCAGTGAGTTCATCCTCTTCATATCCACCTTGATGCGGATCAAAGCCAAGATGCTCTTACCCCGCAAGGAGTTGGATGCCGAGGGGCAAGAGATCGATCCCCGTCAAGAACTCATCAACAAGATCCTTGAGTACAAGCGCTTCAAAGAGGCCTCGGCTCAATTGGCCGATATGGAGGCTTTGCGCATGCTGATGGTCAAGCGTGGCAACATCCAGCGCGAAATGATGGCCGTGGGCGAATCGGCCGCAGAGGGTACGGAGATCCAGACGCTGACGCTGTTCAAATTGATGAAGGCTTTTGAAAAAGCCCTGCAACGGTATGGCGATCGGGTGAACCGTCCGGTACACACCGTCGTGCAATACAATTATACAATGGAGGAAACGCGCGAGCGGATGTTGAATCTGGCGGCGCAGGACCGTACCTTATCTTTTGAGCGCATCATTGATCGTTGCGAGAATCGGGTTCATGCCATCTTCACTTTTCTGTCGCTGTTGGAACTGATCCAGCAAAAATACCTTCGCATCCTGATCGGGGAGGGGCGCAATAATTTCATCATTGAATACATCGATCCGGCAGAACGGGAAGTAGAAACCGAGCCGGTTGAATCACCGGTAAATTGATCGAGTCGCTGCCGGTTCGGTCGCCCCGCGCGTAGTCATCACCGTACGAACCGTATCCAAGATGGCCTCCGTGTCGTAACCACACTCGCGGTGTAACTCCTTGGGAGTTCCGTGCTCAACGATCCGGTCGGGTATACCCAGTATATGCACTTCGTTCTTGTAACCTTCTTTCGCCATGAATTCCAGGATGGCTGAACCAAAGCCGCCTTGTACCGAGGCATCTTCCACCGTGATCAATACCGGGTAACGCTGACAGGCTTCGTGCAACAGGACCTCATCCAAAGGTTTTACAAAGCGCATGTCGTAATGCGCCGGATCGTATCCCTCCAATCGCAATTGCTTGATGGCTTTATCGGCAAAATTACCGGGGTGACCAAGCGTCAGTAAGGCGATGTCGCGACCGTCTTTCAGCTTTCGTCCTTTACCAATTTCGATCGGCTCGAACGGGGTTCTCCACTCGGGCATGACACCTTCCCCGCGGGGGTAACGGATCACCATGGGGTATTGCGTGGATTCCAATTGGGCGGTATACATCAGGTTGCGCAATTCCTGCTCATTCATCGGCGCACTGATGATCATGTTGGGGATGCAACGGAAATAGGCAATGTCGTAGCAGCCATGGTGAGTAGGACCATCATCTCCCACTACCCCGGCTCGGTCCAAACAAAACACCACCGGTAATTTCTGTAAAGCCACATCGTGTACGACCTGATCGTAGGCCCGTTGCATAAAGGAGGAATAGATGTTACAGAACACCCGAAGGCCTTGCGTTGCCATGCCGGCACTGACGGTAACGGCATGTTGTTCGGCAATGCCCACGTCAAAAGCCCGGTCGGGCATTTTTTCCATCATGAATTTGAGCGAGGAGCCGGAGGGCATGGCGGGCGTGATGCCAAAAATCTTCTCGTTTTTTTCGGCCAGTTCGATGATGGTATGACCAAACACATCCTGGTATTTGGGCGGTTGGGGTTTGTCAAAAGTTTTCTTGACGATCTCACCGGTGACCTTATCGAAAAGACCCGGCGCATGCCATTTGGTTTGGTCTTTCTCGGCCAGGGCATATCCCTTTCCTTTGGTGGTAATGATGTGCAGGATCTTGGGACCGGGAATATCGCGCAGATCACGTAGAGTATCGACCAGCTTGGCGATGTTATGTCCGTCGATCGGACCAAAATACCGAAGCTTGAGTGCTTCAAATAGGTTGGAACTGCTACTGATCATGCCTTTTAGTCCCTCCGTGAGTTTATGCCCCATGGAGCGGGAGAAAGTTTTACCAACGGGCAGTTTACCCAGCAGGGCCCACACATCATCCTTGACCTTGTTATAGGTAGGAGAGGTGGTGATGTCGGTCAGGTATTCTTTCAGGGCGCCCACGTTGGGGTCGATGCCCATGCAGTTGTCGTTGAGGATGATCAGCAGGTCGCTGTCGGCCACGCCGGCATGGTTCATGCCTTCGAAGGCCAGTCCGGCTGTCATCGCGCCATCCCCGATCACGGCTACCACCTTGCGGTCGTTCTCACCTTTGTACTTGGCGGCCATGGCCATCCCGAGTGCGGCAGAGATGGAAGTGGAGGAATGTCCTACACCAAACGTGTCGTATTCGCTCTCGCTTCGCTTGGGAAAGCCGCTGAGTCCCTTGTATTTCCGGTTGGTCACGAAATTGTCGCGACGGCCCGTGAGGATCTTATGTCCGTAAGCCTGGTGGCCTACATCCCAAACCAACTGATCGTAGGGGGTATTGTACACATAGTGCAAGGCAGTGGTTAGTTCTACCACGCCCAGGCTGGCCCCGAAATGTCCGCCATGCACACTGACCACATCGATGATGTACTGACGTAGCTCGTTGCAGACTTGATGAAGTTTTTCCCGGGAAAGTTTCTTCAGATCGGCCGGGGAGTCAATGGTGCGTAAGAGTGGTCCGGGTAATATGTCCATGGCAAGGGGTTCCGTTGGTAAAGATAGGCGATGAGGGGCGATTACGCCTCT
>CAXRAX010000019.1:0-11688 GCA_964229195.1 Chitinophagaceae bacterium
AAGGGTGAGCGGGTATTGGGAACCGATCCCAAGTCAGGAAAACCCGTGGTGGCCCGGATGGGTCGGTATGGGGCGATGATCCAAATCGGAAGCGCAGAGGAGGAAGAGAAACCTCGTTTTGCCAAGATCCCGACGGGACAGAGCATTGAAACCATCAGCTATGAGGAAGCCATGAACCTTTTTGGCGCACAGGGTGTAATGGGACAGTACGAGGAAAAAGATGTATTGGTGAACGTGGGCCGGTTTGGGCCTTACGTCAAATGGGGCGAAGATTTCATTTCGCTTCCCAAAGGAACCGATCTTTCCCAGGTCGATCTGAAAGCCGCCATCAAAGTGATCCAGGAGAAGCAGGTAGCGGATGCACCGGTGGGACAGTTTCAAAACAAACCGATCACCAAAGGCACGGGGCGATTCGGTCCCTACCTGAAATGGGACGGCCTCTTCATCAACGTTCCCAAAAAATACAATTTTCAAAAACTCTCCGACGCCGAGATGAAAGAACTCATCGAGGCCAAGATCAAAAAAGAGGAAAATCGATACATCCAACGCTGGCCCGAAGAGAAGATCAATTTGGAAAATGGTCGTTGGGGGCCGCTGATCAAATACGGAAAGAAGGTTATTTCCGTCCCCAAAAAAGCAGATAATACCCGCTACACACCTGAGGAAGCCGCTGCTTTTACGCTAGAAGAGGTAAAATCTTTCATACAAGCGGCGATACCGGATGCATTCAAGTCTAAAAAACAGACGAAAGCACCCGCCCGAAAGCCAGCAGCGAAAAAAACGGCACCCGCGAAAGCCGCTACCCAATCAAGCACTAAGAAGCCAGCCGCAAAAGCAATTTCCAAGAAGAAGAAGAAGAAATAGCTTTTCAACAGTTGTGGATATATATCCGATGGTGATCACCTGATCGCGTGGGATATTGTGTGCATGCAACCTGTCGTAAACGAAACGGAATTATCGGCGCTGATCCGATTGTTGGATGACCCGGACGAAGGGGTCTTTGAGCCGGTTTTCAACCGCATCGTGGAATATGGACATCAAGCCGTTCCTCATCTCGAGCACCTGTGGGAAACCGCTGAACAACCCGAGCAACAGACCCGCGTGGAGACGATCATTCGTCGGATCCAATTCCTCGATATTGCCCAGCGGCTGGAAGTCTGGAAAGCGCAACCCTGCCCCGAACTTTTAGAAGGATTGCTGATCCTGGATGCTTTGCATCACCGGGAGGACCGATCCGAAACGTTACGACAAACCCTGGAGCAAGTTCGACGCCATGCGTGGCTGGAGCTGAATCAGTACTTAACGCCGCTCGAGCAGGTGAATGTTTTGAGTCGCGTGTTATTTGAACACGAGCGATTTCAGGGAGTGGATTCCGGTCGAGAGAAGATCGCGGATCATTTCCTGGGCGACATACTGATCAAACGTTCGGGCAATCAATTGGGATTGGGCCTGCTGATACAGGTGTTGGCCGATAAATTGGATCTATCCCTTTACGCACTCTCGATCCCCGGCATCTCTGTGCTCGGCTCGCCCAACGTCATCAAATCCCGATTAAAAAAAGGGATCGACAGCATTGATTTTTATCTTGACCCGCAGACCGGAGAATTGTTCGGAAGAGCGGAGATCGAACTGTACATGCGCCGCATACATCAACCCCTGGAGGATTCTTTTTTCAAACCGGTATCCGCCATACAATTGATCAAAACATGGTTGCAAAAGGTGGCCCAAAAAGCACAAGAAAGCGGCGACGCTCACTTGGCCATGCAGGCAGCCGAATTATGCTTGTTGCTCTAACCCGACTCACCAGCCCGGGCGGTATGCTCGCTTCACAAATTGATTGGCCGGATCAAAATTGGTCACCCGCATGTTTGCCGCATCCCAGAGTAGTTTTTTCCGACCGAGATATTTATCATCCCATCCTTTTAGCGAAGGATTTTTCAACATCCAACTGCGGATGGCCAGATTGCCCATCAGGATACTCTCGGTAAAGGGTCCGGCGTATTCAAAAGGAGAGCTGGTAACCGCATTTCCATAGCCGGCCCGGCAAGCGTTCACCCATTGCAAATAATGTCCTTCCGGCACCCTCGGCAACTTCGGGGTAAGCTGCAGTTCTTTCATTCGGATCGTGGGAAGCAAACGGGGATTGGCACCGTAACAGTCGATCAGCATTTTTCCTTTTGTGCCAACCAACAATACTCCGCCATCCCAATTGCCAAAAGGTTCCTCGGGCAGTAACTCTTCTGGCCGTGCGGGCAGCAACCCGCCATCGTGCCATGAAACTTTGATGGATCCTTTTCCGTCGGTTCTCGGATAGTTTAGGTGGATGATGGAAGCGGGCGGACAGGCATCTAGATTCGGCGTATCGTTCCACATTTCTTTCCAGATCGTGGCCACGCTGCATTCGGCCGAATCCGGATACTGGATGGGCAGCAACCGGAAGATGGGATCCATGATGTGACAGGCCATATCGCCCAGGGCACCGGTTCCAAAGGTCCACCAACCTCTCCAATTAAATGGTAGATAAGCCGGATTATAATCTATGAATGAAGCCGGTCCGAGCCATAGATCCCAATCGAGTTCAGCGGGCACCTCAAATTTCCCTGTCGGGGTCGGAATGCCTTGTGGCCAGACGGGGCGGTTGGTCCATGCATGCGCCTCTGTCACCGTACCAATAAGGCCGGCATCATACATTTCCTTGGCTTTTCGGACGCCATCGCCTGAGCCGCCTTGATTGCCCATCTGGGTAACGACTTTGTATCGCCTGGCCGCTTCGGTCAGCTGTCGGGCCTCGTAGATATTATGTGTAAGCGGTTTTTGGGTGTACACATGTTTGCCCAGCTGCATCGCTGCCAAGGTTGCGACGGCATGGGTATGATCGGGGGTAGAGATGGAGCAGGCATCGATGTTGTTTTTTTCTTTTTCCAACATCTCCCGAAAATCGCGGTAATAGGTAGCACCCGGATAGCTCTTTCGGGCAGCGGCCGCTTGTCGATCGTCGACGTCGCAGAGCGAAACGATGTTGACGTAAGGACTTTTCGCGAATTCCATCAAGTCGCTGGCGCCCTTACCGCCCACACCGATACCGGCGATGTTGAGTTTATCGCTGGGAGCGATGAATCCTCTTCCCAAAACATGTCTGGGCAGAATAAAAAAAGCACCGGTGGCCAGGGCGGTTTGACGAATGAATGTTCCGCGCGACAGAGTAGATCGCTTATCAGCTTTCATGTTCGAAGGTTGTTGGGGTAAGGTAGTGAAAATGTGCGGTCAGGAACGCAGGCCTTTCCCGGTAAAGGCAAAGGGCAGCAGCGACTCGGCGGAGTGGACAACGTGTACGGGACCTTCCATGCCCGATAAGATGAGCCGCATGGGTCGCTGAAAACGGATCTCCTGTTCCAGTAGGGCCTGGCGACACATACCGCAGGGGTACAGGGGCAGCTGACTGGAAGTTCCCTTGGGATGATAGCTTATGGCGATGGTTTCAATGGGATCGTTGGGAAACCGAACGGCGGCATGACCCAGTAAAACGCGTTCCGCGCAGGAGCCAACCGGATAAGAAGCATTTTCCTGGTTGGTGCCGGTCACCAGGGCTCCGGAAACCAACCGAGCCGCGGCACCTACCCAGAAATTGGAATACGGTGCATACGCTAACGCGGTTACTTGGCGTGCCTCGTGTAGCAGGGAACGATCCGCTTCCGACAAAGCAAGGTCATCCGGCCACTCCTCGTATAGAAACGAAAGTTGATGTATCACTTCAACAAGATAGGGATATTATTTCACGAAACGGAACAACCGGTTCCAACGCGGACCATCCTCCCAGCTAAACCAGATCAGCGAGGCCTTGCCTACGATCCGATCTTCCGGTACAAAGCCCCAAAAACGGGAATCCTGAGAGCCATGTCGGTTGTCTCCCATCATCCAGTAATAGTCCAGCTTGAATGTATAGGAAGAAACCACCGTCCCGTTCAGCAAAAAACGATCGCCCTGTTTTTCGAAATCATTTTTTTCGTAGACGCGAATGGCTCGCTCGTAGAGCGGATAATTCTCGGCGGTCAACTGAAGGGTAGCTCCTTTTTGGGGGATCCAGATGGGACCGAAATAATCCAACGTCCACCGATGGGTTGTGTCGTACGGGAAGATGCGATTGGGCCATTGCCTGAGATCGACCGAGTCGGGATGCAACACATCGGGTTGGATGAGTTTGACCAGTCCGTTTGCGACCATCTTCTCAACGGAGCGAGCCGGTAAGTTCTGGATATAAAACTGATCGGGGCGGATCATAAACACATCCTTGACCAGGTCAACCCCGTATTCCGATTCCATGATCTCGGGGTCAAGCAGTTGGCCGTTCGTCGTTACCAAATAACTCATTACCGAATACGGTGGAGGTGTTTGTTTATCCCCGTTGATGTATACGTCACCGGCACGGATTTCCAGGGTGTCGCCCGCTACCGCGATACAACGCTTGATGTAATTATCGGTCTTATCGACGGGGTGTACCGCCAATGGTAAGGTATCGGCATGTGCGAAGATGAATTGACGTCCCGCATCCACGTCTCCATTGCCCAGCTCGCGGCACAGCGACTGAAATTCCCGAAACGACTGATAACCGGGTCGGTTAACAACGGTGTCGCCGGCCGGAAAATTAAAAACGACAGCGTCTAACCGATCTACGGGAGAGGCGAACCAGCGGATGTAGGGAATTTGCACCTCTGAGACGTAGGACTTTTTGCTGGAACCAAAAGGAAGATAATTGTGTACGAACGGAACGGACAAGGGCGTGTTGGGGATACGAGGGCCATAGCTGAACTTACTGACGAAGAGAAAATCATTGACGAGCAGGCTTTTCTCCATCGAGCCGGAGGGAATGGTATAAGCCTCGAAGACAAAGGTTCGGATCAGGGTTGCGGCAACGATCGCAAAAATGGCTGCATCGTACCACTCGCGCCAACCTTTTTTGACGTGCTTTTTGACTCCTTCTGATCCGATGAACGCGGGCTGTTCTTGAAACGCCAGCCAAGGGAAATAAAGTGGTGCCAGGAGACTGGCTCCGAGGTGATCCAATACAGAGAATCGTCCGAAGATTTTAGCGAATTCAATATAAATACCGGGCGTAATGAACCAGCCAATCACCGGAATGAATTGCCAAAACACCCAGTGTTTGGGTCGGTCGTTCAGCTCCTGGATCAACCAGGTATTATAAAAAGGGACATAGGCTTTCCAAGCGGGGAGTCCGGCTTTCACGAACAAGCGGGACAAACCGGGAGCCGGAAGCAGCAGCAACAAAAGACTGATCAGGTAAACGGTCAGAAAATGATTCAGGGGCATCGGTTGAATTTGATTCAAAACTACCGGAAAATCGACCGTCCGGTGCCAGCAGGCTGTTAATATTGGCGCTACTTAACCTGATACATCACTTCCTTCACCAGGCGAACCGTACGGGCTACATCCGGTAGAGCAGCCGCCACCAGGTTCGGGGCATAGTGGAGCGGTGCATCGGCAGCGGTGATCCGACGAATGGGAGCATCCAGGTAATCAAAACCTTCTTTTTGGATCCGGTAGGTGATCTCGGAGGATATGGAAGCGAACGGCCACTGTTCTTCCACGATCACGAGCCGGTTGGTTTTTTTGACGCTCTCCAAGATGGTCATCCAATCGAGTGGACGAATGGTACGTAGATCGATCACCTCGGCACTGACCCCTTCTTTTTCCAACTCGGTTGCGGCACCCAATGCTACTTTCATCATTTTATTGAAAGAAACGATGGTCACATCCCGTCCGGGTCGTTTGATATCGGCCTTGCCCAGTTCGATGTAATATTCATCTTCCGGCACTTCGCATTTATCCCCGTACATCTGCTCGCTTTCCATGAACACCACCGGATCTTCTTCAAAACGGATGGCTTGTTTCAACAGGCCTTTGGCGTCGTAACCGTTGCTGGGCGATACCACTTTAATACCCGGAATGTTCGCATAGAGCGATTCAAAGGCGGTGGAGTGCTGCGCACCCAATTGGCCGGCCGAGGCATTGGGTCCGCGAAATACGATGGGACAAGTGATCTGTCCGCCACTCATGGCCAGCATCTTGGAGGCCGTGTTCAGGATCTGATCCAAAGCGAGTACGGCAAAATTCCAGGTCATGAACTCCACCACGGGGCGAAGTCCGTTTTGTGCGGCGCCTACGCCGATGGCCGTGAAGCCTAATTCAGCAATGGGGGTATCGATGACGCGTTTGGGACCGAATTCCGCGAGCATGCCCTGGCTAACTTTATACGCTCCATTGTATTCGGCTACCTCCTCTCCCATCAGAAATACGCGCTCATCGCGGCGCATCTCTTCGCTCAATGCTTCACGCAAGGCTTCCCGGAAGGCAATGGATCTGGACATGTTCAGGTTTTTGGGTGCGGCAAAATTACTGTCTGCCGGGGAGAAATCCTAACCAGAACCGGTGTTGGGTTTTATACAGAATATCTCAGGAAACCACCGCCTCTTCCCCGTAAAGTTGCCCTTTGAATTTCAAGGAAGGCGACGGGATAAAGGGTCCGATGCCCAGTGATTCCCATTTGGCGTCGACAGAGCGAATGGTTTCGTCGTTGGCCACGATGATATTGGGCCAGTCCCGGTGAAATCCATCGAATTCTTTTGTCTTTCGGGTGCCATCCAATCCCAAACAGGCGTCGTAGTGAAATCCATCTGCTGCTTCGATGCGCACCAATGCCGAATCCCGTTTGGGGTCCATATTGTTGCAAAAACGCCAAAGGGCAGTTGATAGGTCCATCGGATCAACCGTGTGTTCAACATAGAGCACCATCTTAATGCCACCCAGTTCGGTTCGGGCGGCCAGTTGTTGGTGCAGGGAGCGAAAATGACCCGGTCGGTCTTTTTTGATGGATACCAGCAGCACCGGTATGCTGTTGGCTATCAATTGATCGTTGATCGATTCGATCTCAGGGAAATCGGCTTGCAGCGTTTGCTTGGCAAGGTTCCAGTCAGCGATGGGACGGGGACGGTATTCATCCGCTTGTTCTTCGGGGTGTTTGTAGGTTCCATCGATGCTCATTTTTCCGCCGAAGCCCAGTTTACTGCAGCTGTGGTCGAGCACGTCCATCGGACCACTGGCAAAGGCTACATCTGTTGCCGGATTCAGATTCCGGAAAACAGTTTGAGCCAGCGTTGCATAATCCTGAATACGGGTGTTTTGGTCGGCCAGCACCAAGATCTTGTTGAACATCATTTGTCCGGCGCCCCACATCGCGTTCATGACTTTTTGGGCCTGTCCGGCATAATCTTTTTGGATCTGGGTGATCACCAGGTTATGAAAGACCCCTTCCACAGGCATGTCCATGTCGAGGATCTCGGGCACCATGGTCATCTTGATAGGCGCCAGAAAAATTCGTTCGGTGGCTTTACCCAACCAGGCATCTTCCTGCGGCGGAATGCCCACGATGGTGGCCGGATACACGGCGTTTTTTCGATGCGTGATGGCCGTAACATGGAAGCGTGGGTACCAATCGGGCAACGAGTAATAACCGGTGTGGTCGCCAAAGGGTCCTTCCCAGATCAACTCCTCTTGTGGATCGACATATCCTTCCAAAATAAAATCGGCATCCGCTGGTACTTCGATCTCGGGTTGCGTGATGCAGCGCACGAGTTCTACTTTTTTCTTTCGAAGAAAACCGGCGAGCATGTATTCATCCACGTTCTCGGGGAGCGGTGCGGTAGCTGAATAGGCGTAGACCGGATCACCACCCAGGGCCACAGCCACCGGCATTCGTTTGTTGATTTTTTTGTATTCGGAAAAATGTTTGGCACTGACTTTGTGCTTGTGCCAGTGCATCCCCGTGAGGGTTGGTCCAAATATTTGCATCCGGTACATGCCCACGTTGCGCGATTGAGTATGGGGATCTTTGGTATGAATGACCGGCAGGGTAACAAAAGGACCGCCGTCCTTCGGCCAACAGGTAATGACCGGTATTCGGGAGAGGTCGGGATCGAGGTGGATCACTTCTTGGCAGAGGCCTTTGCCGGAGCGTACCTTGGGCATCCAACTGGCAAACTCGCCCAGCTTGGGGATCAATTTCAATTTGTCTAGGATCGACTCTTTGGGAGAGGACAGTAACTTGAACAATCCTTCGATCTCGCGGGCCACGTCATCGAGTTGATCGACCCCCAGGGCCATGCACATTCTGCGCTCGCTGCCGTAGGCATTCATCAGTACGGGAAAATCGGTGCCAGTATTCTCGAAGAGCAGGGCCTTGCCTCCGCCGCCGGATTTGCTCACGCGATCGGTGATCTCGGCGATTTCCCATTTGGGATCGACAAAGGTCTTGACCCGGACGAGCTCGCCGGCGCGTTCAAGGGCTTGTATGAATTGGTGTTGGTCGCTCCAGGCCATGTGCTACGGTTTGTAAAAGTACAACAGCGGGCGGTCGCAAAGGTTGGGCTAAAAAGTAAGCGTGCAGGTTACGCCCAATCCCGCTCCCGGGGGGATCGTGATCCGCCCCTGATCGTATGAAATACCACTGGCGATGTCTTCGGCCAGTAGTAGGGGACCATCCATATCCACCTCATCAATAAATGGAGTCAGGTGGGCGATGGCGGCGGATCCCACTGTCGATTCGTTCATGGAACCGATCATGACTTTCAATCCCAGCTCCTTTGCCTGTTTGATCATGCGGCGAGCAGGTGTGATGCCGCTGCATTTGGTGAGCTTGATATTGATGCCATGAAAAAAAGAAGCGCACTTTTCAACATCGCGTTCAAACACACAAGACTCATCGGCGTATAGCGGAATGGGTGAGATCTCTTTTAGCTTTTTCATTCCTTCCCAATCCTCTTTGGCCAGCGGCTGCTCGATCAGTTCGATGTTCATTTCCTGCAAGGCGGGCAATAGGTACAGGGCCTGTTCCAGGGTCCATCCCGCATTGGCATCGATGCGTAGTCTAGCTTCGGTTTGTGCACGCAGGGCGCGCAGCATGGGGAGGTCATCGGGGGTACCCACTTTGATCTTATAGATGGGCCAAGGTTTTTCCTTCATCTTTTCGATCATGCGGGGAATGGTGTCGATACCGATGGTGTAATCGGTGAGTGGGGAGCGACCGGGATCTCCTTTCCACAGTTGATAAAGGGGTTTACCCAGCAGTTTACCGTAGAGGTCCCATCCGGCCATATCGAGTGCCGACACCAGAAAGGGATCTTGTGGTAGCAAATGATGCAAGTAGTGCCAATAACGTTCCGGATCGGTGAAGGCAAATCGCTCGATCCCTATTTTTTTTTGTTCCAGGCGTTCGATCATCTGATCGACGGTGACGTGGTAATAAGCAATGGCCGGAGCTTCGCCGTATCCGGTGAATCCACGATGTTCGAGTTCAACTACCAGGGCGGGTTGATGCGTTTTGGTCCCCTTGGAAATGGTGAAAGGATGAACAAAGGGTAGTGCTATGGATCGGTAGCGTACCTGCATACGCGCAAGTTAGGGTAGTTGAAACGACGAGCGACCGGAGGCTTCTACCGTTTGGCGGAATTCTTCGTTGAAGGTTGTTTCCTTGACCAGTTCTTCCAAGGGGATATGCATCCGGTACTGCCAGTACTGGTTGGGGTTGGCCGGATCATTGATCCGTTCTTCCTGGGGCATTTGTCGGCGTAATTTTTCGGAGCATCCCAGCAGGTCTTGGACCTGAAATATGCACCACATTGCGGGTGATTGCAGATGTTGCTCGAGGATGGCCCGGTTCACCCAAGCTTCACAAAACTGCGGCGGCTCTCCCCATTGATTCAACTCTTGCTGGTAAAAATCTCGGGTACGAGAAGCATCTTCCTCCCACCAGGCGCGCAGGGTGCTCATGTCGTGGGTAGAAGGAGTTACAACCGATAGATAGGGCGCGTCTTGCGGATGGGAGAATCTTCGTTTGGGGTCTTTGGGCATGCGTTGGATCTCCAGACTCAGGATACCCAGTTGCTGCATGACATCGGGCACACAATGGGGAACCATACCGAGGTCTTCGCCACAGACCAGCATGTTGGTCGCGGATTTCAGGGTCGGAAGTTTATGCATGGCTTCGCGGAACCAGAAATCATCCTGACGTTTATAGAAGTAATCGATGTACAGGTCGTAGAGCACCTGTTGAATCTCAGGGGGAAGACAGGTGTACGAATAGGTTTTGTCCATCGAGATCCGGAAATGGTATCCGATTTCTGCCCCCTCCTCTTCCAGCAAGATCACATTGGCTACCAAGGCGTATAGTTTTTCGCGGGTGCCAGGGGGCCATTGATCGTGCTGTTGAAAGTACCGTTCGATCTGTCGCTGCGTAGCAAAGGCGGGCCGGAGCGAATAGGTGCCAAGCTCCGCAGGCTCCAGAAAGAAATCGCGGACAGCCGCTGCTTCGGTGCCAAACAACTGATGGAGATAAGTGTCGGTGATATAGGGTTTGGTATATCGGTCGGCATGAAAGGGAATGCCGCGTTGGGTGAAGTCGTGCGGACGAATCGGGATCGCGGGAACGAAGCGACCCAGCAGGCCCTCCACCGCATGGGTGGGAATACTCCAGATGCGGAAAAATCCCAGGATGTGGTCGATGCGAAAGGCATCGAAGTACAACTCCATTTGCTGGAATCGTTGGCGCCACCAGGTGAATCCGTCGGCTTGCATGCGTTTCCAGTTATAGGTCGGGAATCCCCAGTTTTGTCCGATCGCCGTAAAATCATCCGGCGGAGCACCCGCCTGCCAGTTCATATGATAAAGTTCCGGAGCCACCCAGGCATCGCATCCGTGTCGGTTCACCCCGATGGGAATATCCCCTTTCAGAATGATGCCCTGCCGATGCAGGTATTGTACAGCCTGCTTGAGTTGCAAGTGGAGATGATATTGAACAAATCCATAGAAGGCGATCGCCTTAGCCGATTTGGTTCCTGCCTTGAGCAGGGATTTGACCGCTTCGGCTTGGTAGTGATTGTGTTCGGGCCATTCCGAAAAATCAGCTGTTTGGTATTTATCCCGGAGGTAGGAGAATACACAATAGGGCTTCAACCAATGTTGTTGTTCTTTCCAGTAAGCCTTGTAACCGCCGGAAGCGAGGCAAGATTTTCCGATGCGTTCGTAGAGCTCGCGCAGAATGGTCCATTTAGTCTGCATGACGGCTTCGTAATCGACCACAGGATTTTGATTCAGCTCGAGACGCTTCGCTTCCCAAGCCGTCAGTAAGTCGATATGCTCCTCGCCGGCGATGGCAGCCAACGACAGATAAATTGGATGCAGTGCAAAGGCCGAGATACCGGCGTAAGGATAGGAGTCTTTCCAATTGTGAAAAGCGGTAGTATCGTTTACCGGCAGGATCTGGATCATATGCAGTCCCAGCGCTTTGGCCCAATCGGCCAGCATCGGCAAATCGGCAAACTCCCCTACCCCAAAACTTTTTTCGGTCCGAATGCTGAATACGGGGATGGAGAGTCCGGCCCCCCGCCACGTATTGTTAGGCAAGCGCACGAATCCGTCGTGAACATAAGCAGCGGTGGACGGATCGAAGCACGCCGTGGGTAAGATGCGGTCTTCCCCATCTTCATATCGAACCCAGGTATTTTTTTGATCGTCCCACACCCCGTATTTGTATCGAAGCGGAAACGACTCCGTGGATAGATCCACTTCGGCTTGCCACCAGGTTCCCTGCCAGTGCATTGGCCGAGCATCGGTTTCCTT
>CAXRAX010000020.1:0-20699 GCA_964229195.1 Chitinophagaceae bacterium
GGTGTATCAGTTGTGCCGCCAGGTGCAATGCTGAGTAGCTATGTACGGACAGGATAAACGCTGAAAGCATCTAAGCGTGAAACCTTCCTCAAGATGAGTTTACTTTTAAGGGCCGTCAAAGACTATGACGTTGATAGGCTACAGGTGTAAAGGTGGTAACATCAAAGCCGAGTAGTACTAATTGCCCGTATGCTTTAATTTTTTTTTACTTCGGTAAAAAAACAGATCTCTTCAACATTCTCCCAATATGACATTATTCGCCGCTTTGCGGCAATCGTCTTATGGTGGTTTTTCCAAGGGTGTTCACCTCTTCCCATACCGAACAGAGAAGTTAAGCCCCTTATGGCCAATGGTACTGCACCACAATGCGGGAGAGTAGGTAGCTGCCATATTCATTCAAGGCCCGGTCGTTTTCGATCGGGCCTTTTTTTTTTGGATAAACCAAGCATTCAACGTACCTTTGCCCTCCTTAAAAACGTATTCATGGCTAATCACAGTGCGACTAAAAAAGATGCCCGCCAAGCTGCCAAGCGTCGGGATCGGAACAAATATTACTCCAAGACCACGCGCAACGCGATCCGCGACCTCAAAGCATCCGGTAGCAAGGAAATGAAGGACAACCTTCCATCCGTGGCCAGCATGATCGACAAATTGGCCAAGCGCGGTGTCATCCACAAGAACAAGGCTGCCAACTTGAAAAGCAAACTGACCAAGAAGGCAAACGCCGCCAAATAAGATTTGATCTATTTCTCATACAAAGGCACCGCTACGGTGCCTTTTTTGTTTCTTTGAAACAAAGAAACCTATGCGTTTTGCCATCCTGCTCCTCTGGCTCGGCTGGAATTGTTGGCACCCCGCCGCTGCACAAGTCAGCTCGCTGAAAACAGTATTTGAACTTTCGAACGGTGCACAAACGCCCACCTATCCACGCATCATCGATTGGTGGAAAAAATTGGATGCACTGTCCGCACAGGTGCGTTTGGAGACGCGCGGAGAGACGGATGCCGGATTTCCCTTGCACCTGGTGGTGGTATCCGCAGATGGGAAAACGGATTGGTCGAGTATAAAACGATCGGGGAAGCGGATCATACTCATCAATAACGGCATTCATCCGGGCGAACCAGACGGCATCGATGCCAGTATGTTGCTGGTGCGCGACATCGTATCCCGTAAGATCGATCTGCCCAGTAATGTCGTCTTAGCCATCATCCCGGTTTACAACATAGGCGGAGCGATCAATCGAAGTGAAAATTATCGACCCGATCAAAATGGTCCCGCCTCCTTTGGCTCCCGGGGCAATTCACAGAATCTTGACCTGAACCGTGACTTTATCAAATGCGACAGCAAAGAGGCTTTGTCGTTCGTGCGTCTGTTCCGCGACCTAGACCCGGACGTATTCATCGATAATCACGTCAGCAACGGAGCGGACTATCAACACGTCATGACCCTGCTCACCACACAGTACGATAAATTGGGCGGCTCGATGGGCGCGTATTTGCGAGAGAAATTTGAACCTGCCATCTACGCACGAATGAAGGAAAAAGGATATGATCTGGTTCCCTATGTAAACAGTTGGGGAGATAAGCCCGAAGGAGGCTGGTCGATGTATTGGGATGGTCCGCGTTACAGCAGTGGTTATGCCGCGCTCTGGCAATGTTTCTCGTTCGTGCCGGAAACACATATGTTGAAATCCTACCCCGAACGAGTGATGGCCACATTGGCCTTGATGCAAAGTTTCATTGCCTTTACTACGCAGCATGCCGAGGAGATTCGACAGATACGGGAAAAGCAGCGGGAGGAGGTCAGGACCTCCGTGGGGTTGCCAGTGGGTTGGTCGGTCGATAAATCACAGGCGGATTCTTTTTTATTCAAGGGCTATCAGGCCGGGTATAAACCCAGTGGGGTATCGGGATTAGACCGCCTATACTATGACCGGGAAAAACCTTTCGAGAAAATGGTGCCGGTACAAACGCATTACCGGGCGGAAAGAGTCATTACCAAGCCTGACTATTATGTATTGCCACAGGGTTGGCACCGGGTAGTGGATAGATTGAAGGCCAATCGGATACAGATGCATCAGTTGGCGCAGGATACGGCGATAGCGTGTGAGGTGTATCGAATTGCTGCATACAAATCTTCCCCGCGCCCATACGAAGGTCACCATGCGAACACCGAGGTGAAGGTGGAGACCGGGATGCAGCGACTGGATCTTCGGAAGGGAGATTGGTTGATTCCAACCGGACAGGTGGCCGACAGATTTTTGATGGAAGTCCTGGAGCCACAGGCAGAGGATTCATATTTTACCTGGAATTTCTTTGATCCAATCCTCGGACAAAAGGAAGGCTATTCGGCCTATGCCTTTGAGGATATGGCAGCTGCCTATTTGAAGGCAGATACGATGCTGCAGCGAAAATTGTCGGAAAAGAAAGCCGCAGATCCGGAGTTTGCCAAGAGTGGCCGGGCACAGCTGGATTTTATTTACCAAAACTCCCCCTGGGCAGAGCCAGGGTTTATGCGGTATCCGGTGTTTAGAGTGGTCGGCCGTCCGCCGACCGCTGACCGCTGACCGCTGCGCGGAGTCCGCCGTACAATTCCTATGTCGAATGTTCAATGTCGAATGACCGCTGACAGCGGACGGCGGTCGGTCCGCGAAGCGGACTCCTAATTCCCTCATTTTGAAGGTCATTTTAGGTTATTTCGTCCGATATTTGCAGCGGTTTTCAGCCGGCTGGTCGGCCAACCCAATCTCCGTCTTCCATGAAGGATTTTTCCTACATCACGAACTCGCACCCCGGTTACGTCGAGAACCTTTACCGGAGTTATTTACAAGACCCTGCTTCGGTCGACCCCGACCTGGTAAAATTCTTTCAGGGTTTTGATTTTGCCGTAAGTCAGGGTGCTTCCGCTTCCACTACGATTGCCGCACCGGCCACTAATTCCGCTGCTTCCAACCTCGACAAAGAGTGGGCCGTTTTTCAACTCATCGAAGGCTATCGAAAAAAAGGGCATCTCATTGCCGCTACCAATCCGATCCGCCCGCGCAAAGACCGCGAAGCTCGCTTGTCTCTGGCGCATGCCGGTCTGTCGGAAGCGGACCTGAACACGGTATTCCAAGCCGGAAAGTGGATCGGGCTGGGTCCGGCCACCCTGCAAGACATACTGGCTAAACTCAATCAGATCTATGCCGGTCCCATCGGTGCCGAGTTCAGTTACATGCGTCACCCCGACCGACTTCAGTGGATCCTCGACGCCGTCGAAAAAGAAATGTGGCAGCCCGTTCCACTCGAGAAAAAACGCCGCATCCTGGAAAAGCTCAACCAAGGCGTGATCTTGGAGAAATTCCTGCACACGAAGTACGTGGGTCAAAAACGTTTCTCCCTCGAAGGCGGCGAAAACACCATCGTAGCCCTCGATACTCTTATCAACACCGCTGCCGCCGAACAGGTGCAGGAAGTCGTGATCGGTATGGCCCACCGCGGCCGACTCAACGTACTGGCCAATGTCATGGGCAAGACTTACGAACAGATCTTCAGCGAATTCGAAGGAACCGTTCAGCTCGATCAAACCATGGGCAGCGGCGACGTAAAATATCACATGGGCTACGGCAGCGAGCTCAAAACACCCCAAGGCAATTCCATTCACGTCAAGTTGATGCCGAACCCCTCGCACCTGGAAGCCGTGAACCCCGTGGTCGCCGGCTTCGCGCGTGCAAAATCCGATCTCCGCCATCAACCCGAATACAATAAAGTGCTCCCCGTGCTCATTCACGGCGATGCGTCGGTGGCGGGACAAGGCGTGGTCTACGAAGTGCTGCAAATGAGCGCCCTCAAGGGATACTCCGTGGGCGGTACCATACACTTGGTCATCAATAACCAGATCGGATTTACTACCGATTTTGACGACGCCCGCTCCAGTGATTACTGCACCTCGCTGGCCGCTACCGTACTGGCCCCCGTTCTGCATGTAAATGGCGACGATGCCGAGGCCGTTTTGAAATGCATGGAGATCGCCGTACGCTATCGTCAGCGTTTTCAAAGCGATATTTTCATCGACCTGTTGTGCTATCGCCGTCACGGACACAACGAAGGCGATGACCCCAAATTCACACAGCCACAACTCTATTCCCTCATCGAGAAACATCCGAATCCGCGCGAGGTCTATGTTCAAAAATTGATGGCCGGTGGCGACTCCGCCGTGCAAGACCTGGCCAAGGAAATGGAGAAGAAATTCTGGTCCGATCTCCAAGAACGTCTCGATGAAGTCAAACAACACCCGCTCCCTTATCAATACCAGCCACCCGAGTTGGAGTGGAAAAAAATGCGCCGCGCCACGCTGGCAGATTTCGATCGTTCCCCCGCAACGGCCGTATCACCCGCATCGCTTCAGTCCGTCTTTCAAGCCCTCATGAAATGGCCGGCGAACTTTCAGCCACTCCGCAAAGTGGAAAAGCTACTGCAGGATAAGATCAAACTCTACGAAACCGAAAAGAAGATCGATTGGGCCACCGCCGAGCTGCTAGCCTACGGCACCCTGCTCACCGAAGGAAAATCGGTTCGTATCAGCGGACAAGACGTGGCCCGTGGCACCTTCTCGCATCGACACGCCATCCTGCGCGATGAAAAAACTGCCGAGAGCTACAGCCGTCTCTCCCAGATCCCCGAGGCAAAAGGAACCTTTCAGATCTATAATTCCCTGCTCAGCGAATACGCCGTGCTCGGCTTTGAATATGGATACGCGTTGGCCGATCCGCTGTCGCTGGTGATCTGGGAAGCACAATTCGGTGATTTTGCCAACGGCGCTCAAACCCTGATCGATCAGTTCATCGCTGCCGGAGAACAAAAGTGGAATCGAATGAACGGCGTGACACTGCTCTTGCCTCATGGTTACGAAGGACAAGGTCCCGAGCACAGCAGCGCCCGTCTAGAGCGCTTCCTGCAACTGGCCGCCGAACTCAACATCGTCGTTACCAATATTACCACCGCCGCCAATTTCTTCCATGCTCTTCGTCGCCAGCTCGCCTGGCCCTTCCGTAAGCCGATGGTCAACTTCGCCCCCAAGGCAAATCTTCGGTTGCCCGCCAGTTACTCGGGGTTGGAAGCTTTCACCCAAGGTGGTTTTCAGGAGGTCATCGACGATGCCACGGCCGATCCCGCATCGATCAAAAAAGTTTTATTCTGCTCCGGAAAGATCTATTTCGATCTGATGGAACGAAAAGTAAAAGATAAACGAGCGGATCTGGCACTTGTGCGAGTGGAGCAACTCTATCCCTTCCCCCAAAAACAGATCGATGCCTTGCAGAAGAAATATGCAAAGGCCACCTGGTTCTGGGTGCAGGAAGAACCGCTTAACATGGGAGCCGCCTCCTTCCTGCAAATGAACCTCAAGAGTTTCCCCTTTGGTGTCATCAGCCGGCAGGCTTCGGCCTCCACGGCCACCGGCTACCAAAAAGTACATCTGCAAGAACAATCCGAGATCATTCAAATGGCTTTTAGTATTTAACTAAATTCGATTGGCTATGACCGACATCAAAGTCCCCACCATTGGCGAATCCATCACGGAAGTGACCCTGCTGAAATGGGTAAAACCCGCCGGCAGTTATGTGGAACGCGACGAGGTCATCGCTGAATTGGAAAGCGAAAAAGCCACCTTTGAGGTCAATGCCGAAAAAGCCGGTATCCTCGAACAGCTGGCCAAAGAAGGCGATACCCTCACCATCGGAGATCTGCTGGCTCGAATCGATGAGACCGCTCCCAAACCGGCCAAATCGGAAGCACCCGCACCACCCAAAGAAATTAAAGCTCCCACTCCGCCACCAGCACCCACAGTAACCCCGGCCAGTGATCTAAAAGCTTCCCCCGTGGCTTCCGCCATGCTGGCCGATAAGAAAGTCGATCCTAAAACAGTGAAGCCAACCGGCCCACAAGGAAAAATTCTAAAAGAAGATGTACTGGCCGCACTCGCACAGCCCGGCAAAGTTGCTTTCCAAGGCGCCGCGCTGAATACCCGGGAAGTGCGGGCCGAAAAAATGAGCAACCTGCGCAAGACCATCTCGCGCCGTTTGGTCGATGCCAAGAACACCACGGCCATGCTGACCACCTTCAACGAGGCCGATATGTCCGCCATTCTATCGATCCGCAACGCCCATAAGGATAAATTCAAGGAGGTGCATGGGGTGGGACTGGGCTTCATGTCGTTTTTTGCCAAAGCCTGTGCCATCGCACTGGCTGAATGGCCTTCCGTCAATGCCTTCATCGATGGCGATCAGGTGATCTATCACGATTATGCCGATATCAGTATTGCAGTTAGCACGCCCCGCGGGCTCACCGTTCCCGTCATCCGCAACGTCGAAAGCCTTAGCATGTCCGATATCGAAAAGAAAGTGGCCGAACTCGCGGCCAAGGCACGCGATAGCAAACTCACCCAAGAAGAACTGACGGGCGGAACCTTCACCATCACCAACGGCGGTGTATTTGGTTCGCTCATGAGTACACCGATCATCAATATTCCCCAAAGTGCGATCCTGGGTATGCACAAGATCCAGGAGAGACCCGTGGTGATAGATGGGGCCATCGTGGCTCGGCCGATGATGTACCTGGCCCTGAGTTACGATCACCGGATCATCGACGGAAGAGAATCCGTTGGTTTCCTGGTGCGCGTTAAGGAGCTCTTGGAAAATCCCGCCCTGCTGCTGATGGGCAAGGATCCCGTCAAAACCCTGTTGGAGATCTGATTAAACTTTTCAGGCCTGATACTGTCTAAGTCATTCATTCAATATGAAATTCATATCATTTAACTACCTGCTGGTTGTTTCGGTCGTATTGATCGGAATGACGGCCTGTCAAAAAGAGATCGACTGGGGAACCGGTAATCTGGCCAACCAATTGCTGGTCAAAGTTGTTGCCAAGACCGGCGCCAACGATTCCACCGTCACCACCTATAGCTACGATGCCCAGCGCCGATTGATCCGAGAGGTAGTGGTATCAACTGCCGGAGGCAATTCCCTGCAAACCGAATTTATCATCAACCGAAACAGTGCCGGAGTCATCACCAGCTCGGTGTTGAAGTCGCCCGACTTGGCCGCTACCGGTATCGACAGCCTGGTAACCCGCTTTAACTACAGCAACAACCGATACCTGAATGGGGCCTTCACCCTCAGCTTGCAGGGGATCACGTTCACCGACAGCACCCTGTATACGTATGATGCCAACGAGCGGATCATCACCGATCAACACTTGCTGAAATCCACTCTCATTCCCCTGCCCATTCCCATTCCGATCCTCAAAAACGTTTATACCTATTCGGCCGATGGAAAGAACCTGACCAAGCAGGAGCAATCGGCGCCAAGTACGCCAGGGGGACCGCTCTCACCCGTTTCCAATCAGACGTATACGCATGATACAAAGGTCAATCCCCTGATTCTGCTGAACGAAGCGATCATCCTCAACCGTTCCGATTGGTACAACGCCAACAATGTGCTCACCAATCAATTCGCCAGCACGTCCAATCCGACACAAAATTTTACGGTCGATAATTCATATCGCTACAACACGGCGAACAAGCCCGATAGTTTGTTCAGCACCCGTGCCGGACAGGTAACGACCTCCAAATTCTTTTATCAATAACGAATCGGGCAGCGCTTGAGCCGTTCCCAAAATCAGTTGAATACCGCCCGGCGCCTGCTGGAGCGGTATTCGTTTAAAGAGCCCTTTCATCTTTATCTCAAGCACTATTTTGCAGCCAATCGGCAACATGGTTCCACCGACCGCCGGATGCTTCGGGATCTTTGCTATGCTTTTTTTCGGATCGGCCATCTTTGGAAAGAGTTGGATATCGAAGAGCGGATGCTCTGTGCCTATTATCTGGTTCATCCCGATCCGCTGGCTTTTATTCAATCGCTTCGTCCCCATTGGCCAGCCCCCACGTCCCCTGATCCGCTGACACGGGCATCGGATTTGGGAAAGTCAATTTCGGTTGAAGCCATCTTCCCTTTTGTCGATGAACTCTCTGCCAGTGTGGATGCCTCTGCGTTGGCGCTGTCTCATCTTGCTCAACCCGATCTGTTCATTCGGGTCCGTCCGGGAAAGGAAGAAAAGGTCTTACAGCGCCTGGAGGCGGACCAACTACCTCATCGTCGAATTAGCCAGGATTCGATCGCCTTGGGAAATGCTACTTCGTTGGAGACGCGCTTTTCGATCGATGATGAGGTGGTGGTGCAGGACCTTAGTTCGCAACGTATCGCAGCGCTATTCTCGCTGCTTCCGAAGCGATCGAACTGGAAAGTGTGGGATGCTTGCGCCGCTAGTGGCGGAAAATCCATTCTCGTATTCGATCATCTACAGAACATCGAATTGACTTGTACCGATATTCGTCCCGCTATTCTGAATAATCTTTCCAAGCGATTGGGCCGTGCCCAAGTACCGGTGATTCGGATCCAAACCGATGATCTTACGGTGAAGAAAGATCGGTCTGAGTTCGGATTATTTGAGCTGATCCTGGCCGATGTTCCATGTACCGGAAGCGGCACCTGGTCCCGCACACCGGAGCAGCTATCCAGCTTTTCGATCGCCTCCATCGATGCGTATCAGCGTCGACAGCGTCAGATCCTCTCCAATCTCATGCCCTCGCTTTCACCGGGGGGATTCTTACTGTACCTGACTTGTTCCGTATTCGAGAAGGAAAATGCCGACCAAGTGGCCTGGCTCACCGAGCATCATCCGATCCAATTGATCCAGGCAAACTTGTTTTCCGGTTATACGCAGCGGGCCGACAGTCTGTACGCGGCCTTGTTTCGTCGACTAGCGTAAATGCATCCAACGCAGCGTTCCGATCCACTCGTTGTTTCGGGATAGGCGCAGTTGGTATTGACCATAAGGAAGTCCTTCCCCCGGCAGGAGAAAGGATTGTTTGCCCGTTTGTTTATCGATGTTTGTTGTTCGTACGCGACTGCCTTTTAGATCAAACCATTCGATCCGAATGGATCCCAGTGCTTCGTTGTTTTCAATGACCAAATAGGTGGGGCCTTGTGCGGAGGGATTGGGGGCCAGATAGGCGATCAGGTTTGTAGTCGTATTCGTCCCGCTACTATTGCAATTGGGCGGAAGATTCAAGTTCAGGGTATCGATGTATAGGGCGGTAAAGGTGGCAGCGGCGGTATCAATGATCTGTCGGATGCGAAACTGGGTGAGTCCGGGTGCTGCGGAAACAAGTGAATGGGAAAACTGGTACGATTGGTTGCTGAGTAAAATGCCGGGTTTTGCGGTTAGCTCGCCGATCTTGGTGAAGTTGGTCTCACCGGATCCTTTTCGTTCGATCTCATAGCGCATGGCACCGATGTCCTTGCTGTTCCATTGGATCGTTGCCTGGCAATTGTTCCGCGTTACAGTGCCCGTCGCATACTCGATCAATAATTTTCCAAAGGCCGTTTTTACGTTGGGAATACCGTAGCCGCTGCGGTCGTTGGGACTGCCAAATCGATCGGAAGATTCACGAAGCACTTGTATGATCCGCATGTTGTTCACTTCCGGAAACCCTTGCCAGAGGCAGGCGGTTAGTCCGGCCATATTCGGACAGGAAAAAGAGGTTCCGTTTGCGGTCGCAATATTGTTACCCGATGATTGAACCAGGGCGGCCACTCCAACTGATACAAGATCGGGTTTGATCTGCCCGTCCGCACTGGGACCATAGCTCGAGAACGAACCCACCACGCCGGCAGCATTCACGGCACCTACACAGAGGATGCTATCGGCATCGGCCGGGGTGATGATGTATTTCCAGGCATTGCCGCCTTCGTTTCCGGCGGAGTTCAGGATCAGCAGTCCTTTCTTGGCGCCGATATCGGCTCCGATAGCCGACATCGTCGTGTTGCCATTCATCTGCGCATAGGTGTAGTTAAAGATCGGATTATCGAAATCGTAGTACCCAACGGAGGAGGAGATCAGGTCGGCTCCGGCACTGTCGGCTCGTTCGGCTCCGCAGACCCAGTTGAATTCTTCGATCGGATATTCAGTGGCTACCTCTTCCGTTCGAAACAAGTGAAAAGAGGCTTTGGGGGCTTTGCCGATGAATTGTCCGGGTATGTTGGCAGCGATGGTCGATAAACACTGCATGCCGTGCGGGTGATCTTCCGTTACGCTGGCATTTCGGGCCACAAAATCCCAGGTGCTGAGCACTTGATTATTCGCGTTGATGCTGTCGAATGCTTTTAGGGTGGTGTAGTTGTAAAAACCGCCGTCGAGCAGCGCGATGTGCATGCCTTGTCCGCGTAATCCGATGTTGTGCAGGAAATCACCCTGGTGCAAGCGGATCTCATTTCCGGAGGCGGTTCCATAATTGAAATAATCAGATTGGTTGCGAAGCGGGGCGGACTCCACCGGAATATGATCCTCGATCTCAAATTTGTTTTTGGTCGGTTCGGGAAGCATGCGTGCGGCGATCCCCGTTACCGACTGCACGAAGGGCAGCGCATGCAGGGTATTGATGACAGTTGGGTCGGTGGTTTGAATCGTTACGGCATTGAGCCATTTAGATTGATTCAGCAGCGTGAGGTTGGGAATGGCGATCAGCTGGTTGAGTTGTGCGGTGCTGACCGGAAGATCGAGGCTATCGATCGGAATATTGTGTCGGGTGCGTTTGCTCAGGGCGCGGGCGGAGAGAAAGGCGGAGGGATTTGTGAGGGAGAACGTGGAGCCGCCTTTGTGTTTGAGTCGGATAATATAACGGGAAAATTGAGTGTTGCCTGTGGATGGAATAAGTCCGACGATAATGACCAGTGCGTATAGATAATTGCGAGCGGGCATGAGGGCTTAGTTGTGGTCGATCATCCACTGCGTGATGCCAAAGCCGATCTTGTAGGGGCCACCGCTGCCGCCGGTATTGGGTTGATGTTCCCAGAGCTCGTGTTGTCGATATACCAGTCCGATGTTCTTGGCGAATTTTTCTACGGAGCGGGTGTAGGAGGCAAATACGTTGGTGTTGGTGATGGGTACATTCAGGATATCGTTGGCGGCTTCTATGGTAAGCACGTCGTTATAGGTGCGTCCTCGGTAAGTGAAGCTCGCGGGTGTTCCGTCGATCCGAAAATCCCAATTGGCCATGTCGTCGTCGTTGCTGAAGTTGTACAGGGGTTCGTAGGGATCGGTTGGCAGGAAGCGGTTTCCTTTCCAAACGTACTCGGCCCGAAGTGGCTGGTGTAGTTTGATGACGCGACGGTTGTCTTCCACGACTTCCAGTTGATCATTCGCCGGGGTGATGTAGTAGGTGCCGTCTGGCAGCCAGGGTCGGCTGGCGGTGGAATCGGTTTGATAGCGATGGATGCGGTAGGAGGGGCGTCCCATACCGTCGGCAAATACGGCATCGATCACATGTTTGATCTGGTATTTGCGGATCTCGATGTTTCTGCCAAAATTGGGGAAGACCAGTGAATCGACCCGATAGGTAATGTATTTTCCGACGGTCAGCGGGGCAAATTCTGAGATGGCGGAAAAGGTGAGTGTTTCGTTTTTTTTCGAACAGGAACTGATCAGGGCCAAGAGGCCAACCATCAGCAGGATGGGATAACGAGTGGTTTTCATGGAATCCGGAATCGATCCGAGTACTAAGTTACGGAATGTGTGGGATCGGTTTTGCTCAGCGATTGTCCATGCGCTGGATGATGCCGCCGCCTATCACGTCATCGTCTTCGTAGAAGACGGCACTTTGTCCGGGTGCGATCCCTTTGACCGGATGGAAGAACCGAACCCCTACCTGCTGGGGTTGGGCGGAGAGTACGGAGAGTGCTCCGGCATCTTTGTATCGGATCTTGGTGGTAACGATGGCCTGATCGGGGGCCTCTTCGTATTTGATCCAATTTAGTTTGGAAACGGTCATCTCGCTGGCATCCAGGTCGGATTCGTCGCCAAGGGTAACCGTGTTTTGTAGGGGATCGATGTGGGTGACGAATACCGGTTTGCCCAGGGCGATCAATCCCTTGCGTTGTCCGATCGTATAGAAGGGATAGCCTTGGTGCTTGCCCAGGACCTTCCCATGTTTATCAATGAAGTTTCCGCCATCCACCCGCGCTTCCAATCCTTCTACATTTCGTTTCAGGAAGCCGCGGTAATCGTTATCGGGTACAAAGCAGATCTCGTAGCTCTCGTTTTTCTTGGCCAGTTCCGGGTAACCAAAATCATGTGCCATTTGTCGGATCTCGGTTTTTTTATAGGGCCCAAGTGGAAGCAGGGTTCGGCTCAGTAGGTCTTGTTGCAATCCCCACAGCACATAACTCTGGTCTTTGGTATGATCGACAGCTTTGGTTATCCCATAGCGTCCGTTCTCGTGTTGTTTGATCTTGGCGTAGTGGCCGGTGGCGATGAATTCGCAATCCAGTGCATCGGCCCGTTTCAGCAGGGCTCGCCATTTGATGTGGGTGTTGCAGAGCACACAGGGGTTGGGGGTGCGTCCGGCCAAGTATTCCTCCACGAAATTGTCGATCACAAAATCACCGAATTCGTCGCGGATATCGAGGATATAGTGGGCGAAGCCATGCTCTACGGCGGCTTGACGGGCATCGTTGAAAGAATCCAGGTTGCAGCAGCCGGTTTCTTTTTTGCTACCGCCGCTGGCGGCATAATCCCAGGTTTTCATCGTGATCCCCACCACCTCATAGCCCTGTGCATGCAGCATCAGGGCGGTGACCGTACTGTCGATCCCCCCGCTCATGGCAACCAGCACTTTCCCCTTTTTACTCATTTTTGGTGTGTATAAACGCTGTGCAAAGATACGAGCGGATTGCCCTCTATTTGGTTAACTTTCACGTCTCAATCTAAGCTATGAGATCCATCTTTTTACGGCTGTTGTTTTGCTTGTTTAGTTTTCCGGCCTTGGCGCAGGAGCTGAGTTATTATCTGCCTGCGGGGGTAACCTATGATCCTGCCGTTCCCAAGCCTGCGGATGTCATTTATCATGAAGTGGGGGCCTGGCACGTTACGCATGATCGGTTGGTGATGTACATGCAGGCCCTGTCGAAGGCGGTACCGCAGCGCATTCAGCTGGTCGATATGGGACGTACCTATGAAGATCGTCCGCAGCTGATGCTGATCATTACATCGCCCCGCAACCATGCCCGCTTGGAACAGATTCGGTCCCAGCATGTGCAGCTCACGGACCCGACCCGTTCGGCTTCATTAAATACGCGGGAGATGCCGGCCGTACTTTGGATCGGGCACTCCATTCATGGTAACGAACCCAGCGGAGCCAATGCTTCGTTGTTGACCGCATACCACTTGGCGGCGGCGCAAGGAACGGCCATAGAGTCTATGCTGGATAGCTTAGTGATATTACTCGATCCATCGTTCAATCCGGATGGCTTGCAGCGCTTTTCCACTTGGGCCAATCAGCACAAAAGCAAAAATTTAGTTTCCGATCCCAATACGCGCGAATACAATGAAGTCTGGCCGGGTGGGCGATTCAATCACTACTGGTTTGATCTGAACCGGGATTGGCTGCCGGCTCAACACGTCGAAAGTCAGAACCGGTTGCAATGGTTCCACCGTTGGAAACCCAATGTACTCACCGATCATCATGAGCAGGGAAGTGACGCCAGTTTCTTTTTTCAACCCGGGGTTCCCTCTCGGGTCAATCCGCTCACGCCTGTTTCCAACCAAGTATTGACCGCGCAATTGGCGACCTACCATGCGGCCGCCTTAGATCGGATCGGGTCTCTTTATTTCACCAAGGAGAGTTACGACGATTTCTATTATGGAAAAGGGTCAACCTATCCCGACATCAATGGTTCCGTCGGTATTTTGTTTGAGCAGGCCTCTTCACGGGGGCATGGGCAGCAGACCACGAACGGACTATTAACTTTCCCCTTCACGATCCGGAATCAATTCGTTACGGCGTTATCGACTATTGAGGGAAGTTTCCGTTTACGCACCGAGCTGCTCGAGTACCAACGAAAATTTTATCAAGAGGCGGCTGCCCGCGCTGCGGCCTATCCGGTGAAGTCATATGTATTGGGTGACCCCGCCGATCCGGCCAAGGTCAAGATCTTCCTCGAGATGTTGAATCGTCATCAGATCGAGGTTCGCTCCTTGGCCGACAACAAGGCTTGTCCGGAGTTTTCGCTGTCGGGATCGTATGTGGTGTCGCTCAGTCAACCGCAGCATTCTTTGATCCGTACCTTCTTCGAGAAGAATCGGAATTACCGCGATAGTTTGTTCTATGACATTACGGCCTGGACCATGCCGTTGGCCTTTGGTATTCCGTACAAAGAACTCAGCGTAGTACCGGGTACGGTAGAACTGAGAATGCCGACTCAACCATCGATCGTTGAGGGAGGTCGTTCCGACTATGCATATCTCATTCGCTGGACGGACCTGCATGCCCCCGCTGTCTTGAACGAAATGTTGCGGGCCGGCTGGTTGGTCAAGGTCTCTACCACACCCTTTACCCTGGCCGGACGTGCCTACGAAGCCGGAACGTTGATGGTTCCCGTACGATTGCAAGCCCTGACCCCAGATAAGATTTTTGATCAACTAAGCAGCTGGGTCAAACAGTTTAGCCTTACGGTGCAGGCGGCCAACAGTGGTTATGCGGAGGCAGGTTCCGATCTGGGAAGCAGTCGTTGGGTGACGGTTCAACGCCCCTCCGTAGCCCTCCTGGTGGGTCCGGGTGTCAATGCCACCGATGCCGGAGAGGTTTGGCACTTGATGGATCAGCGCATGGGCATGCGGCTGACCTTGCTGGAGATCGCACAGTTCAATCGCGTCGATCTCAGCAAGTATAACACCTTGATCTTGGTAGGAGGAAGCTATACTGACCTGAACAAGGATAAAATGAAGGCTTGGGTGCAAGCCGGTGGCACTTTGGTATTGACAGAGGAGGCCAATCAATGGGTACAACAGCAGGGGTTATCCGATCTGAAATTCAAGAGGCCCCGCAGCGGAATCGACAGCACTCAATGGTTGCCGTATGCGAGTCGCGAGCAATATGAAGGAGCTCAAATGATGCGGGGCGCGATCCTGGAGGCGAAGATCGATCCCACTCACCCACTGAGCTTTGGCTACACCACACCTACCGTCAGTGTATTCAAGGCCAATCGAGTATTTCTCGAGAAAAGCCGTAATCCATTTGGTACGCCATATGTGTATACGAGTAATCCCCTGCAAAGCGGATGGATGAGTGCCGAAAACTTGGAAGCTGTTCGGGGTGCCGCCGCCGTGCAGGTGACGGTCCAAGGGCAGGGCCGGATGATCCACATCGCCGATAATCCCCATTTACGGGCCTATTGGCTGGGTGGCAGCAAACTCTTCCTGAATGCCGTTTTCTTCGGAAGACTCATCGAATCGGGGAGCGCCCGCACGGAAGAATAACGCAACCTGCTTGCGCGGAAAAACCCTATATTCGTCGTCCTAATTTTTATTTACGAACTAAAACAGAGTACTATGATCAAAATGCAAGTCATCGGCAACCTGGGAAAAGACTGTGTGGTTAACGCAGTCAACGGAAAAAACGTCATCAACTTCACCGTGGCGCATACGGAACGTTTCCGCGACAGCCAAGGTAACCAGCAGGAAAAGACCATTTGGGTGGATTGTGCGTATTGGACCGACCGCACCAACATCTCCCAATATCTCACCAAAGGAAAACAGGTTTATGTAGAAGGACAACCCGAGGCCCGTTCCTTTCAGCGAAACGACGGAACACCCGGAGCTTCCTTATCGCTTCGTGTGCGTGATGTGCAATTGTTGGGCGGACGTCCCGAAGGTGCCGCTGCCGGTGCGCCCGCTGCTTCCATGAGCGCTGCACCCACTCCCTCAGCCAACGATCAGATGGATGATCTTCCTTTCTAAGGAAGTTCCATATCTCCTTAAAGCCCCCTCGGGGGCTTTTTTGTTTTTCGGGGCGAACCTCCCGCCTTCCGGTTAATTTTGTGAGATGAATGAACGACGGATCCCCTACGATCGCTTATCGGATTTCACCCGATCGGTGTTCAGTCACATTGGATGCAGCTCCGATGAGGCTGCGCTGGCTACGCGTGCCCTACTGGCGGCCGATCTGCGAGGCATTGATTCTCATGGAGTGGCCCGCTTGAGCGGATATATCCGCCTCTGGGAAGTAGGGCGTGTGAATGCCACGCCCAATATTCGGGTGATACACGAAACGCCTTCCACCGCGGTGGTCGACGGCGATCGGGGATTGGGCTTGATCGTGGCTTCGCGTGCGATGGACATTGCCCGGGAAAAAGCCAAACAGGTCGGCACCGGCTGGGTGAGCGTTCAAAACAGCAACCACTTTGGCATCGCCGCTTTTCATGCGATGCAAGCACTGGAAGATGATATGATCGGTTGGGCGATGACCAATGCCAGTCCCCTCGTAGCCCCCACCTTCTCGAAAGATCGTCTGCTTGGCACCAATCCCATTTGCGTGGCCGCTCCCGCCGGAGAGGAACCGCCTTTTGTGGCAGACCTGGCCACCACCACCGCCGCCAATGGTAAATTGGAGATCCTCCAACGAAAAAATACCGAAGCCCCATCCGGATGGGTGCAGGATGAAGCGGGAAGCCCGTCTACCGATCCGAATATCTTAAAGTCGGGCGGAGCGTTGTTGCCCCTGGGCGGCGATCGAGATCATGGATCGCACAAAGGATACGCACTCGGGGCGATCGTGGATCTATTCTCAGCCTTGTTGAGCGGTGCCAACTATGCCCCTTGGGTTCCTCCCTTTCCGGCCTATGTGCCCATGCCGGCCCAACAACCCGGAAAAGGCATCGGCCATTTTATGGGAGCGATGCGCGTGGATGCTTTTCGTTCTGTGGAGGAGTACAAAATGCACATGGATCAATGGATCCGGGGTTTTCGTGCGGCCCAACCCATTCACCCCGATCAACCTGTTCTCGTACCGGGCGATCCGGAACGAATGGCGCAGGCAGCGCGTATGGAAAAGGGCATACCCTTGATGGAAACCGTTATCCTGGATCTACAGGCGTTGGCCGATCGGTTGAAAATCTCCCGATTGGATTGACGGATCAGATCACCAGCATCGCATCGCCGTAACTGAAGAAACGGTACTTGTCCTTGATCGCTTTTTTATAGGCCTCCATGGTCAGCTCATAACCGGCAAAGGCACAGGTCATGATCAGCAGACTGGTTTTGGGCAGATGAAAATTGGTGACCAGGGCATCGGCGATATTGAAATCGTAGGGCGGATGGATGAAAGTGTTTGTCCACCCCTCAGAAGGCTTCATCAATTTCTGCGCGGTAAAGGAAGATTCCATGGCCCGCATCGTAGTGGTGCCGATAGAGCAAATGCGGTGCCCATATTCTTTGGCCCGGTTCACGATGGAACAAGCCGATTCGTCGATGTGATAATATTCTGCATCCATCTTGTGTTTGCTCAGGTCCTCTACTTCGATGGGACGGAACGTGCCCAACCCCGTGTGTAAGGTAACCTCGGCAAAACGGATCCCTTTGATCTCGAGTCGTTTGATCAGCTCTTTGCTGAAGTGCAGTCCGGCCGTTGGGGCCGCTACGGCACCTTCGTGCTTGGCATAAACGGTTTGATAGCGCTCCTTATCTTCTTCATCGGGTTTGCGCTTGATGTATTTAGGGAGCGGGGTCTCACCCAGTTTTTCCAATTGAGCCCGGAACGACTCTTCGGAATCCTCCCAGAGGAATCGGATGGTTCGACCACGGCTGGTGGTATTGTCGATGACCTCGGCGACCAGGTCCTCGTTGTCGCCGAAATAAAGTTTGTTGCCCACGCGGATCTTACGGGCGGGGTCAACGATCACATCCCAAAGACGATTCGGGCGGTTGAGTTCGCGAAGCAGGAATACCTCGATCTTGGCCCCGGTCTTTTCTTTGCGGCCATACATCCGGGCGGGGAAGACCTTGGTATTGTTCACGACAAAGCAATCCTTGTCGTCGAAATATTCCAGGATATCCCGAAAATGTTTGTTTTCGATCACACCGGTGTGGCGATGGACGACCATGAGGCGGGCGTCCTCCCGTTTTTTAGCCGGGGTTTGGGCGATGAGGTTCAGGGGTAGGTCGAACCGGAATTGAGATAGTTTCATGGTTTGAGCGTTGAAGCGGGTTCACGACACCTCACGGGCAAACGACCGGTCCGAGATCCTGCCGGCCTTACGGCGCCGGTGGGGTCTTCGTGAATGAAAAGTGTGCAAAATTAAGGGATTCGGCTGACTTTCGTCACCTTTTACACGACTGATTCTAGTTGGGGAATGGAGGCCAAAAGATGACGGGTATAGGGGTCCTGGGGGTACTTACAGACCTGCTCAACGGCACCGGCTTCCACAAGTTGGCCTTGCTGGAGGACCATCATCCGGTCGCACAAATAACGAACCACCCCCAGGTCGTGCGAGATGAACAGACAGGTAAATCCCAGGTCCCTGCGCAGATCGTTCAGCAGGTTCAAGACCTGCGCCTGGATGCTCACATCGAGGGCCGAGACCGATTCGTCACAAACCACAAAATCCGGTTGCATGGCCAAGGCACGGGCGATCACGATCCGTTGTCGCTGGCCACCGCTGAACTCATGCGGATAGCGATCGTAGTGCTCCCGTTTCAGCTGTACCCTTTCCAGCCAGTCCTGCACTTGGTTTTTTTCGTCGGATCGGCTGCTGACCTTCCCATGTACCCGCAGCGGCTCTCCGATCGCCTCGCCGATCGTCATACGGGGATTGAGAGAGGAATACGGATCTTGAAAGACCAGTTGCAACTGATGTCGCTTCAAGGGCCATTCGTTCGGTGGCATCTTGACCAGGTCGGTTTGTTGGTACCAGATCGAACCGGCCTGGGGCTTGATCAGTCCCAGCATCGCTCGACCCAAGGTCGATTTACCCGAGCCGGATTCTCCTACCAATCCCAGCATCTCGCCTCGTCGGATATCAAAGCTGACCGACCGAATTACCGGGGTAAACTTCGTTTTGGTAGCGAGCCAGTGCTGTTTGGTCGGATAACCGATGTTCAATGACTCCGCACGTAGAAAGATATCGGAGGAAAGTGGGATAGGGGTGGCGGAGGTTGAAGCTGTTTGGTTGGCGGGCAGAGGCTGTAGAAAATCACTGACCTGCGGGAGTCGCTTTCCTTTTGGATGGGCGGCGGGACGACAGGCGATCAGGGCTTTTGTATAGGGATGCTTGGGATTTCGGAAGATCTCCGGATTGTTTCCCAGCTCCATCAACGAACCTTTGTAGAGCACGGCTATTCGATCGGCATATTGACTGACCAGTGCCAAGTCGTGACTGATGAAAAGCACGGCCATGCCGCTGCGTTTCTGTTCTTCCTTGATCAGTTCCAGGATTTCTTTTTGTACGGTCACATCGAGGGCGGTGGTGGGTTCATCGCAGATCAGTAAGTCGGGACCACAGCAGATCGCTGCCGCGATCAGGATCCGTTGTTTTTGTCCCCCGCTCAGCTGATGCGGATATCGATGGTACATCGAGGCCGGATCGGGCAGTTGCACGCGCTCCATCCAGCGTAGGGTTTCTTGTACAGCGTTGCTTCGGCTAAGCGATTGGTGTTTTTGCAGTACTTCGGCGATCTGCGCTCCCACGGTCAGCAGCGGATTCAGGGCGGTCATGGGCTCTTGAAAGACCATGCTGATGCGTTTTCCCCGAAGGGCATTCATTTGTTTGGGAGACAACGTCAGCAGGTCAATCATTTGCTGCTCCTGTTCCTGAAACATTATTTTTCCACTGAGTTGTGCCGAGCCGGCCGGTAGCAGTTGCAAGAGGGAGAGGGCCGTAACCGATTTTCCGGAGCCTGATTCGCCTACCAGTCCGAGGAACTCTCCGGGTTCAATATTCAAATCGAGCGATTGAATGGCCGGGGCAGCATTCGCCTCCGTCGAAAAGCGAATGAAGAGATTTTCTATGGAGAGCAGGGGCGGCATCAGGGTTGAACAACCTGAATGGTAAGCATCTTGGGGGGAGTGGGATAATAGGCCAGGCACTGCACGCAATTGCTGTTTCGGTTGGATACGATCCGGAAGGAGAACGTGTCTCCTGCGCGCAGCGCATCCGGGAATTCGCAGGAATTATTGAGTCCGAAGGCGTTTGTGTATGTTATGTTGGTGGTGGGGTCGGTCCAGCTCGCTGCTACCTGTGTTGTATCCAGTCCGCCATTCAATACGCTCAAGGTGTAATTGTCGCAAATGCCAATGACCTCCACACGGCCTTGGTAGATCGGGCCACTTTCAGTTTTTTGGCAGCCGATAATATGGAGCAGCCACAAGGATAAAAGCAGGATCAGGGCGGGCATTGGTTAGAATTTGAGGTGACGAACTGTTTGTCCCCCGTGGATCAATTGTTTGAGCGAATCGATTCCGATCTTGAGGTGGTTTTCGACGTATTGAGAGGTAATTTGTTTGTCGCTCTCTTCCGTTTTTACGCCTTCGGGGATCATGGGCTGGTCGCTTACCAGCAACAACGCACCGGTGGGAATTTTATTGAAGAACCCGACGGTAAAAATGGTGGCGGTCTCCATGTCTATCGCATAGGCGCGGACCTTTTGGAGGTATTCTTTGAAGGGTTCGTCGTGGTCCCACACGCGGCGGTTGGTGGAGTAGACCGTGCCGGTCCAGTAGTCTACGTCATACTCTCGAATGGTGGTCGATACGGCTTTTTGAAGCGCGAAGGCCGGAAGGGCCGGTACTTCGGCAGGAAAATAATCGTTGGAAGTTCCTTCGCCCCGGATGGC
>CAXRAX010000021.1:0-9312 GCA_964229195.1 Chitinophagaceae bacterium
GTTTTGTTTCTGATATCCGATGGAGGTGATCTCCAACATGTCATCCTCGTTCGCAGCCAAGCTGAAGGATCCATCGGCCCCGGTGAGGGCGACTTTTCCGGATTTCTGGGCTTTGATGGTTACACCCGACAGGGGCATACCGTTAGCGTCAAGGATTTTTCCGGTGACCATGCGCTGAGCCATGACGGTCAGGGTGGTACACACAAAAAGAGCTGCCAAAAGGAGCGCCTTTCTCATAAAGCGGTAGTTTGGTGAAATAATGGACTTAAAAATAGGACAAATAATCGGTTTGCCCCCCAATAATTTAGGAGGTTCGCCCCGGATAGCTTTCCAGCGCCTTTTCCAGGCAATCCATCGCCCGGTCCAGATCACCCAAATTCAGCACATAGGCCAGCCTGACCTCGTTCCTCCCCAGCCCCGCCGTTCCGTAAAATCCGGTTGCCGGCGCCAGCATCAGGGTCTGTTTTTCATGCCGAAATTCTTCCAGCAACCATTGGCAAAACCGGTCCGAATCATCAATCGGCAACCGGGCCATGGCATAAAAAGCCCCGCCCGGATTGGGGCAGAAAACCCCGGGCATGGCATTGAGCCGTCCCACCAGCCGGTCGCGGCGCCGTAAATATTCGGCCTTGGGTTCATCGAAATAATGCTCAGGCAGGTCAACCGCCGCTTCGCCCAGGATCTGGGCCAGTCCGGGTGGACTCAGCCTCGCCTGCGCGAACTTCATCACGGTCTGATAAACTTCCTTATTGCGGGTCACCAACGCCCCGATCCTCGCTCCGCAGGCACTGTAACGTTTGGAGATCGTATCCATCACGATGGCATGCTGCTCGAGTCCGGTCAACTGCAAGGCACTCACGAATTCCCCCCCATAACAAAACTCCCGGTACGCTTCATCACTGAATAAATACAGATCATGTTTGAGGCAGAGATCCCGAAGCGCCTCCAACTCGGTGCGGCTGTAGAGATATCCGGTCGGGTTGTTCGGATTGCAGATCACGATCGCCCGGGTATGTTTCGTGATCCGCTGCTCAAAGGCAGCGATGGGTGGCAGGGCAAATCCGGTTTCAATGTGCGAGGTGATGGGTACCACGTTTACGCCGGCCGCACAGGCAAATCCATTGTAATTCGCATAGAAAGGTTCGGGGATGATCACTTCGTCACCCGGATTCAGACAGGCCAGAAAGGCAAATTGAATGGCCTCACTGCCACCCGTGGTGATCATGATCTCGTGGTGGGTAAGTTCGATGCCGACGCGGTGATAATACGCCACTAATTTTTTTCGGTAGGATTCATTTCCTGCGCTGTGGCTATACTCCAATACCCGGATGTCGGCGTTTCGCACCGCGTCCATAATGGCAGGGGGCGTTTCGATGTCGGGCTGACCGATGTTCAGGTGATAGACCTTGACCCCTTCGCGCTTGGCCGCTTCGGCATAGGGAACCAGTTTTCGGATCGGAGAGGCGGGCATCTGCTCGCCGCGGGTAGAGATCTGTGGCATGCGGGCAAAGGTACTGGCGAAAAAAGACAAAGCCCCCGCAGGCGGAGGCTTTGTGTAAAAGTTGAGGGACTAATTATTGTTTGTTGCCTTGCTTCTTGTAGGTCTCATAAGCTTCGGCACTGAGTACCTCGCCGGTGATCTTAACGGTTTTGGTCTGATCGATGCCGGCAAACTTCACATATACATCTTTGGTGAAAGGCGCCACGGCAGCGGCATTGTATTGTACTTTCAATTTGGCAGAAGCGCCGGGGAGGATGGGTTCAGCGATCTTCTCGGGGGTAGTACATCCGCAGCTGGCCCAGCTGTTCTCTACCACCAGCGGCTTGTTGCCAATGTTCTTGATCTCGAAAGAATAAGTTACGGGTTCTCCCTGTTTGATCTTGCCAAAATCATAGGCTTCAACATTCATTTTGACGGTTTCTTCCAGTTTTACCTGGGCCATGGAGGCGATCGATACGAACAGGGCAGCGGTCAGGATCCAGATCTTTTTCATGTTGCTTGTTTTATTAAAGGGTTTGTTTTTTGAGTAATTCAACGGAGCTGTTTTTGGGTGCCGGCCCTTCCGGAGCCCGCCACACGGTTCCGGCAATGGTGAACTGTTTGGTCCGATCTCCATAGTAAAGCGTCACCGGTTTTTCGAACACGCCTTCGGCCGCGGCATTGTAACCCACGCGAATGGTAGCGGTGCCGCCGGGGGCGATCTCCTCCCGACTCCACTCGGGGGTGGTACAACCGCAAGCGGCCTGTACATTATCGAGTTTGAGCGGGGTTTTGCCTGTATTCTTCAGGATAAAGTTGTGGTAAACGGGTTTTCCTTGCGGGATCTTTCCAAAGTCATATTTCATCTCGGTCAGCACCAGCGGATCCGCTCCGGTTGGTTTTGCCGTGGACGTCTTGGCATGATCATGACCGTCGTGCTCAGTATGTGACTGGGCCTGCATCCCGAGGGCGCAAAGGGAGAAAAAGGAAATGAGGGCGGTCCTTGTGAACATGGCGACAAATGTACAAAAAGATGAAGATTGGGTCGGTTGGGTTGCATCCCCCTTCCGGATTTTATCAGCGGCTATTCAATTGCCCTATTTTTGCCTCATGTCCGACCAACTGACTGCCGAACAAGCCAATGCCCTGAATTTTGAGACCTTTCGGTCAACCGTGATCTCGGATTACCGCATGGCCCGTCTGAGCCGGGAGGCCAGTCTGCTCGGCCGCCGCGAAGTACTGGGCGGCAAGGCCAAATTCGGCATCTTCGGCGATGGTAAAGAAGTGGCCCAGGTTGCCATGGCCAAATATTTTCAGCCCGGAGATTTTCGCAGCGGCTATTACCGCGATCAGACCTTTATGCTGGCAGCCGGACTCACCACCGTCCGTGAACTATTCGCCCAACTCTACGCCGATCCCGATCCCGCCCACGAACCGGCCAGCTCCGGTCGGCAAATGAACGCCCACTTCGCCACGCCTTTTCTAAACGATCAAGGCGATTGGCTTCCGCTCGCGCAATTCAAAAATGTTTCAGCCGATAGCTCGCCCACGTCCAGTCAGATGACCCGGGCACTTGGTCTGGCCTTCGCCTCCAAATCTTTTCGCGAAATACCCGCCCTGCACTCATTCACGGAACTCTCGAACAAAGGCAACGAGGTTTGCTTCGCTACTATTGGGGATGCTTCCACGAGTGAAGGACCCTTTTGGGAAACCATCAATGCCGCCGGTGTATTGCAAGTGCCGCTGGCGGTATTTGTGTGGGATGATGGCTACGGCATCTCCGTTCCCAAAAAATATCAAACCACCAAAGGCTCCATCTCCGAAGCCCTGGCGGGTATGCAGGCCGATGCCGATAAAAGCGGACTCCGCATCTACACCGTAAAGGGATGGGATTATGCCGCCTGTTGTGAAGTTTTTGAAGAGGGCATCCGCATGGCTCGTCAATATCACGTACCGGTGCTCTTTCATGTTGAAGAAATGACACAGCCGCAAGGACATTCCACTTCCGGCAGTCACGAACGATATAAATCTGCCGACCGACTTCAATGGGAAGAAAGGTGGGATGGACTTCGCAAAATGCGCGAGTGGATCCTGACCAACGGACTGGCCACCGAGTCAGAACTAAGCCTCATTGATCAGGAAACGGCCGATCAGGTGAAGCGCGAACGCACCGAGGCTTGGGAGCAGTTCAATGCCCCCATCCGCTTACAAGTAGATAAAGCCGCGGAGTTGCTCGAATCTTTGGCAAAGGCTTGTCCCGATCAAGCCACTTCCATACAATCCCTGGCCAATGACCTCCGAGCCAACCGCACCCCACTTCGGCGAGATGTGATGAAAACCTTGCACCGAAGTTTGGATCTGGCCGGCAACAACGAGGCAAGTTTTTGGACCCGTCAATATTTCCAAGAGTTACATGCGGAGAACGCCGGATTGTTCAATACGCATTTATTGAATGAAAAAGGAAAGTCGGCTTTACAGGTGCCGGAAGTGAAAGCGGTGGTGACGGCCGATGCACCGATGGTGAACGGATTCGAAGTACTCAACGCCTATTTCGATCAGTTGTTTTCTCGGGATTCGCGGGTGATCGCCTTCGGGGAGGATCTCGGACACATTGGGGATGTGAACCAGGGGTTCATGGGATTACAAGAGAAATATGGCGTGCAGCGGATTTTCGATACCGGTATTCGAGAGAATACGATCATTGGTCAGGGGATCGGTCTGGCGATGCGTGGCCTTCGTCCCATCGCCGAGATGCAGTACCTCGATTATCTGTTATTCGGATTGCAACCCCTCAGTGATGATGTGGCTACGCTTCATTATCGTACTGGCGGGAAACAATCTTGTCCGCTGATCGTCCGTACCCGTGGTCATCGCCTCGAGGGCATCTGGCACAGCGGCTCTCCGATGGGCATGATCATTCATTCGCTTCGCGGCATGCATGTTTGTGTACCGAGGAATATGACGCAAGCGGCCGGTATGTACAATACGTTGTTACAGTCCAACGATCCCGGTCTGGTGATCGAATGTCTGAACGGCTATCGCCTCAAAGAGTCTTTGCCGGCCAATTTGGATACGTTCACCGTGCCGCTGGGAGTACCTGAAGTGATCCGGGAAGGAGAAGACATCACCCTTGTTTCCTATGGTTCCACCTTGCGCATCCTTCAGGAGGCGGCGCAGTATTTATCGGAGCAGGGAATCTCTTGTGAGATCGTGGATGTTCAAACGTTGTTGCCTTTTGATCTTTCGCATCGGATCGTGGAGTCGCTGAAAAAGACCAATCGCATTCTTTTTGTGGATGAAGATGTTCCCGGTGGAGCCTCGGCCTATATGTTCACGGAGGTGATGGAGAAGCAGGGCGGGTATCGCCATTTGGATGTGGCACCGCGCACCCTTACGGCGCAGCCGCATCGTCCGGGTTATGGCAGTGACGGCGATTATTTCAGCAAGCCCAATGCGGAGCAGGTGATCGAGACGGTCAAAGCCATGATGGCGGAGTGAGATTTAGGCATCCAGCAGGATTCAGAGCGGCCGAACCATTTGTATCGGTTTCGCGCGATGATATTATATACCGCGTTTCGGATGGGGGGTGGGATCAGCATAAAAATATACAGCAGGGGCCAGGCGCCACAGAGTTTGCGGGCAACGCGGAGGGCGGCGGTGGAACGGGTATAGATCTTTCCGTTCTCATAGAGTACGATCGAATCGGGCAAAGGGGAGGTGCTTGATTTTTTCAGCAATTGATCAGCGGTGGCGCCGTCAATGGGTGCGTAGGTAAAATATCCGCGCGGGTCGCGGCGGAGGATGAATTTCACAGAGCGGCAGCAGAGGTGGCAATAGCCATCAAAGAATATGATCGCCGCCGGTGTCTGCATCAGCCCATGTTGTGGAATACTTTCTGGACGTCATCGTCTTGTTCCAGTTTCTCGATGAGTTTACTCACGTCGGCCGCTTGTTCATCGTTCACGGGAACGGTGACGGTGGGGATCCATTCGGTCTCTGCACTGATGGGTGTGATATTCTTATCCTCCAAGGCTTTTTGCATGTTGCCAAAATCGGTGAAGCCGCAACGGATGACCAGGATCTCTTCTCCATTTTCGCCGGTGCTTTCGCCGAGTTCTTCCAATCCGAAATCGATCAATTCCAGTTCCAGGTCCTCTGCGTTCAGTCCCTCGGGCTTCAATTTGAACACCCCCATCTTCTTGAATTGAAAGGCCACACTGCCGCTGTTTCCGAGGGCACCGCCGCCTTTGTTGAAATGGGATTTGACGTTGGCCACGGTGCGCACGTGGTTATCGGTAGCGGTTTCTACCAACAGTGCCACGCCGTGCGGGGCGTACCCTTCGTAGAGGATCTCGTCGTAATTGATCATTTCCTTACCCAGGGCACGCTTGATGGCGGCTTCAACGCGGTCTTTGGGCATGCCCACGCTGCGGGCGTTCTGATAGCAGCGGCGAAGGGCTGCGTTGGTGCCGGGGTCCGATCCGCCGGCTTTGACGGCAATGATGATCTCTTTACCGATGCGGGTGAATTGTTTGGCCATGCGGTCCCAGCGGGCGAACATGGTCGATTTTCGTACTTCAAATATGCGTCCCATGAAATGATTTAAGTGAATGACAAAAGTACGTCAATCCCCAAAATGAAAACGTCCCGGTTGGGTACCGGGACGTTCACGTATCAGACTAGGCCGATCAGGCGTCTTTGAGTTTGCTGTGATGTCGGCTATATAAGAAATAGACGACCAAGCCAATTCCCATCCAGGCGAAGGCAACTTTGAGGGTTTGGGCATCAAGACCTACGATCATCGCCAAACAGATCAGGGCACCCAGTGTACTTACGACCGGAACCAGAGGAGCTTTGAAGGGCCGTTCCAGGTTGGGGGATTTCACGCGCAGGATCCAAACGCCGATGCTAACGAGCACGAAGGCGAAAAGGGTACCGAAGCTGGTGAGGTCGCCGGCGACGTGTCCGGGCACGAATGCCGCGAAAGCGCCTACAAACAGGAATAATAGCCAGTTGGATTTATAAGGCGTTTTGTATTTGGGATGCAGTTCGCCAAAAGCTTTGGGGATGAGTCCGTCGTTGCTCATGGTGAAGAAGATGCGGCTTTGTCCCATGAGCATCACCAAGATCACCGAGGAGAATCCGGCGAGGATCGCCACGGTAACGGCTTGTGACAGCCATTCGTATCCGGGCATGAAATTGCTGATCGCATAAGCCACGGAAGCTTCGCGTCCTTTTTCCGGGTCCACAAAATCCTGCCAGGGGGCTACACCGGTGAGTACGTGTCCGAATAGGATGTACAGGATGGTGCACACCACCAACGATCCGAGGATACCGATGGGCATATCCCGTTTGGGATTTTTTGCTTCCTGTGCGGCAGTAGATACGGCATCAAATCCGATGAAGGCGAAGAATACGATCGCGGCGCCGCCCAGCACACCACCCCAGCCATGTTTGTTCCATCCGCTGTAATCGGCGATAACCTTGCCGGCATTGTCGAGTACGGGCGGGGTTCCTTCGGGGATCATGTAAGGCGTATGATTGGCCGGATTGATGAATTGCCATCCGATCGCGATGAACAGCAGTACGATGGCGACTTTGATGAATACGATGATGGCGTTTACCAAAGCCGATTCTTGCGTCCCTTTAATAAGCAATAAAGTGAGTGCCAGCAGAATGATCAGGGCCGGGGCGTTCATGATACCGGTGTGCAATACGCCGGCGGAATCGGTGAAACTTTCGAAGGGCGAATGCGACCATTCATAGGGTATCGCTCCCCCCAAGAGCTTATTCAGGTATTCACTCCAAGCGATCGATACGGTGGCGGCACCCAAGGCATATTCCATGATCAGGGCCCAACCGATGATCCAGGCCACGAGCTCACCCATGGTTACATACGAGTAGGCATAGGCGCTTCCGGCGATGGGGATCATGGAAGCGAATTCGGCATAGCAGAGTCCGGCGAACGCACATCCGATGGCGGCTACGATGAAAGAGAGGGTTACGGCTGGACCTGCGGCTTGTCCCGCGGCCGCAGCCGTGCGCACAAACAATCCGGCGCCGATGATGGCACCGATCCCGAGGGCGATGAGGTTTCCGGCGCCGAGGGTTCTTTTCAATCCTTTCTCACCATCCGCTGCGTGTGCGAGCATTTGGTCGAGCGATTTTTTTGCAAATAAACTCATGAAGGGTTGGTTTTTGAAGTTCCTAAGATAGTGAATCGAGGTTTAGGGTGTTGTGTTCGACTTATTTTGGGAGATGGCCAGGTAATACAGGGGCACGCCCAGCAGTACGATGATCAATCCCGGCCAGGTGAATTCCGGTTTGTATTGGATCAGCAATCCGCAGAATGCAGCGCCCATCAAAACATAGAGGGCCGGTAGCAGCGGGTAGCCGAAAGCTTTGTAGGGGCGGTCGGCCTCGGGTCTTTTCTTCCGCAAAATGAAAATACCGATGATGGTTAGCATGTAAAATAGTACCACTACGAAGGAGATCATGTCGAGCAGCTGACCGTATTTGCCGCTCAGGCTCCAGATGCTGGCCACGATGGCTTGGATCCAGAGGGCAGTTTGCGGAACGGAGACGCTGTTCAGTTCGCCTGCTTTTTTGAAGAAGAGTCCGTCTTTGGCCATCGTATAATACACGCGTGCACCGGCCATGATCAGTCCGTTGTTGCATCCAAAAGTGGAAACCATGATCAGTACGGCGATCACATAGGTGCCCACACCCGGAAAGATCTTGTTGGCTGCGGCAACGGCCACGCGGTCGTCGGCCGGAAAAGCGAGTTCGTTCAGCGGGAGCACGTTCAAATACATCAGGTTGGCCGATACATAGATCAGGGTAACGATTCCGGTTCCGAGTAGCAGACTGAGTCCGATGTTTCTGCTTGGATTTTTCATTTCCCCGGCAATGAACGTTACGTTGTTCCAGGCATCGCTGCTGAAGATGGAGCCTACCATGGCGGCGGCGATGGCGCCCATCAGGGCGGCACCGGAGATGCCGGTCCAGTTGGTGGCGATCGCCGCACTGGCTGCATCGGCGGCACCGGTGTATTGCTGTGCCTGAAATCCGGTCTGCCAGTTCTGTGCCCAAAAACTTTCTTTAGCCAGCAGAAATCCGAAGGCGATCAGTCCGAATAAAGCCAAAAGTTTGGCGGAGGTGAACAGGGTCTGAATGAATTTGCCCTCTTTTACGCCGCGGGAATTCACGTAGGTGAGCAGGCAGATGATGGCGATGGAAACAAGTTGGCCGGAGTAGACCTTAATGATTCCCGCATCGAACAGAAAATAATTATTGCCCAGCTCCGGTACGAGATAGGCCAGGAATTTAGAGAATGCGACGCCCACGGCGGCGATGGTGGCGGTTTGGATGACGGCGAAGAAGCTCCATCCGTATAAGAATCCCATCAGCGGATTGTAGGCTTCTTTGAGATAGACGTATTGACCGCCTGCCTTTGGAAACATCGCACTGAGTTCTCCGTAGCTCAGGGCCGCGGTGAGGGTCATGAAGCCCGTGATCAGCCAGATGGCAATGAGCCAGCCGGCGCTCCCCACATTACGAGTGATGTCGGCGCTCACGATAAAGATCCCGGATCCGATCATGGAGCCGGCAACGATCATGGTGCCATCCCAAAGACTGAGGGTCGGTTTGAAGGAGGAGTTGGACATAAGTCAGTTGATTGATCTCGTAAAATAGGTATTTTATGCATCGGCTGCTCGGGTTTATTATTTTTTATCCTCCCCGTTTTTGCCGATTTTCGAGACGCTAAACCGCTATATGAAAGCAAACCGTTTAACTCAATGGATCCTGATCGCCATGGCCCTGGGCATTGG
>CAXRAX010000022.1:0-15496 GCA_964229195.1 Chitinophagaceae bacterium
TGCATATCTCGGGTATCGACTTTATTATTTTATGGATGGTTCGGCGTTTTGGTGGCCGAAGGGACCTGTCGTTTAAATAGAGGTATCCCTTAGTCGATCGCCGACGGCTCTGTTCATCACTTCTTCTGCGATGGGCCTTGCCAATTCTTCAGCATCTTTCATGAGCACTGCGAGACGGTCGATGGCTCCTTGCCGAATGGCAGATTCCATGCTTTGGCAATGAGTGGTTAATGCTTCTGCATCCTTGGGGGCGATCCAGTCTTGGTTGTTGCGCAATAGTTTTTGCAAATTGAGCACCATGGCCTGAGCCTCTTCGATCAAGGAGATCCGGGCACGGGCTTCTTTATCAGCTTCGGCATGCGTGAACGCATCTTGTAATTGTTGATCGATCTGATCTTTGGTCAGCGCCTCGGCCGGATTGACGATCACTTCCTGTCGAGCCCCGCTGCGCGTTTCCTGAGCTTCTACCCGCAGCAGGCCATTGGCATCGATCTGAAAACGAACATTCAATTTGGGAAGTCCCGCCGGCATCGCCGGGATGCCGGACACTTGAAAGCTGGCGAGTTTTCGGTTGAATGCAATCAGGTCGCGTTCCCCCTGATAAACAGAGATCTGAATAGAGGCCTGTCCGTCTCGTTGCGTTGTGTATTGTCGGCTGGCGCTAAGTGGGATCTTGGAATTGCGGGGGATGAGTACATCCATGAGTCCGCCGGCCGTCTCGATTCCCAAGGAAAGGGGAGTTACATCCAATAAAAGATGTCCCAGTTCGGCTCCATTCAGTTGGGCGGCCTGCAGGGCGGCACCCCTGGCCACCACTTCATCGGGGTTGATCCGGTCGTTCACCTCCAATTGAAAAAAATCCGCCACGCGCTTTTTTACATAAGGCATCCGGGTTGATCCGCCAACCAGGATCACATCATGAATGTCTTTCAATCCGAGACCGGCGTCGGCCAGTGCTTGTTTGCAGGAATCAATGGTACGATCTACCCAGGGTGCTGCAAGTTGTTCCAATTCGTTTTTGGTCAACCGATAGCTTACCTCCGCCAACGGCTCGGAGAAGACATCGGCCTCACTCAACACCTCCTTGGCTTTTTTAGCGAGCAGGCGCAAGGCCGATGGATGCGGGGAGTTATCGGCCGATCCGATCCAATGCTGCATCACGGAGCGATCGATGTCATCGCCCCCGAGCTGGGTATTGCCGTGGGTGGAGAGTACTTCGAAAACGCCTGATTCTACCCGCACGACGGAAACATCAAAGGTTCCGCCACCGAGATCGAATACTACGATGTTTCGGGCTGCTGCCGACAGATCGCCGTACCCATAGGCCAGACAAGCGGCCGTAGGCTCGTTGATGATCCGAAGTACCTCCAACCCGGCACGTTCACCGGCCTGTTTAGTAGCGGAGCGTTGCGATTCATCAAAATAGGCCGGTACGGTAATGACCGCTTTTGTGATGGCGGTTCCTTTTTGGGCAGCGGCAAGTTTTTTTATATCGGATAGAATGAAGGAAGAGAGTTCAACGGCACTGTGCCAACGATCTTCTGCTCCCTGGATCATCACCCCTTCCTCGGTATAACGGGATCTTACCAAGTAGGGATATCGGGACCGAATGGCCTCGTAGTCGGTGGCGGCTATGCCGATGAGTCGCTTGACCGAATACACGACACGTTCGGCATCCTCGGTAAAAAATTGTTGGGCGGAGGGACCGGTCCGGATCTCTCCATTTTTCGAAAGGTATACGAGGGAAGGAAATAAGTTGTTGTCGTCGCAGACGGGTATCACCTCGGTCGAGTGGGTTTGCGGATCGACCCAGGCGATCAAACTATTGGTCGTACCCAGGTCGATTCCTACGGCCAGTCCCGCTTGAAACAGCGAACCCGATTTGATATCGATGTTGATCTTTGCCAGGCCGCAAAAGTAAATCAATCTGCGCGATCAGCGCATCAAATACATCGTACCATAGCCTTTGGTGTGCAGGGAGGAGCCACCGTTGAGGTCGGTGTTCGTGGCAATTTTCGTTCCTCGTTTGCTGATCACCGCCCGGTAGAGATAGACGCCGTTGGCAACGGGCTGTCCGTACTGATCGGTTCCGTCCCATTTGAATTCGGAGATGTTGCGTCCGATCCGGATCGGTCCCAATTCGCTGAGTCCGATCTCCCGAATGATCTTCCCGGTGATGGTGAGGATTTCAATTTTAAAATAATCGGGCAGCTCGCGTCCGGTGAGCGTAAAGACAAAGGCGGTGGAGGTAGTGAAGGGGTTGGGATAATTGAGCAGTTCCGAAACCTGTGCGGCATTGATCACCCGGAAGCTTACGCGGTAGCTCAATTTTCCGGCGGGGTTGTCGGAGAGGTCTTTGGCCTGTATGATCAGTTCGTAGATACCGTCCTGCCGGAAATCGGGCAGGAAATCCACCACCGCTTCGTTGCTGTTGGTAGGGGCGGTGGAGGCCGGGGGATAGAATTTCAGGGTATCGCCGGCAAAGTAGAAACGCCGGAGTTGTCCGTTCGGAAAACGCACCTGCACTTGCATCACGGCAGTATCGTTGAGTAACATCCAACTCGACTGGTCGCGGAGCCGGGCTTTGATCAGCGGGGTGGCCGAAACGATATCGTTATCGAGAATATGGATGCCATCGAACGTTACATCAAGGGTGGGTGCCAGGCTGTCGGCCCGAACGAAGAAGGGCCGTGTCACGAGGTTATTGAAATGAAATTGCTCGGGCTGGTCGTTATTGGGATTGACCTCCAACCAGTATTGGTTGTTACCGGGCAGTTGTCGCGTATCGATCGAACCGGTGTATTGCAACGTATCGCCGGCGGGGAGCGGACGGCGGCGGGGCGTGGGGATGACGTGCCGAACGTTGTTTCGATCGATCACCCAGCGGGTAGCCAGTAAACTATCAAAGGGCAGCGTCGATACATTTTTGAATGCCACGCGGCTAAGATGCGGTTCGCCTTGGTTGACCGTATCGGAGAATAACCAATGCAGGTTGGGCGCGATGGCCCCTTCGGGAACCGGTTGACCGGCCAAACGCCACAAGCGCAGATTCCAAGGTGTACCGCGGGCGGTGTCGATGGTACGAAGAGCGATCCGCAAAAAAGGATACTGCTGTGCGTTGATATTGCTGATATCGCGGATGCCGAGTTGGCTGACGTTGTTGACCAGCGTATCCAACGTTTGTGTCTGTGCGTTTTTGCCGATGATGGAGAAGCGGGCGACTTCGGTGGGATTGCCCGTCTCCAGCGACTTCCCATCCCAGTAGGCTTGGGTCCAGCTGCGCATGGGACCAAACCAGGGAGAGGACAAGGTACCGGCCGTATCGGGTGTTGCGTACACGGCAGTGGTAGAATACCCTTCATAGATGCTGGTTGAAAATCCCCATTGGGCGGGGTAGACGGATTGGCGGTCCTTCGAAAAGAAAAAATTGAATGCCTTGGGCGCATTGAATGAATCCACTTCCGCAAAGCCCTGATTTTTCAGTTTGTGGTAGAGCGAATTACCTGAACCATACAACGTGGTATCCGCCATCCACTGCGCGGCGTAGGTATTTCCGGTCACTGCGCTATTGGCATTGGTGCGGGCCACCACAAAATATCCCGGCGGGATCAGGTCGATGAAATCCATGGCGGCTTTTCTACCCAGGGAGCTGCCCAGGGGGAATCGGAAATTGGTTTCGCGGTTGAATCCTGCGCCACAGTTACCACCGCTTCCGTATTGACCGCCGGCTCCGCCATTGTTTACCCAGGGTTTGAGGGTGAAAGGATGCGCGACATTAAAGATGATCTCGTTGTACGCACATCCGGCTCCGCCGATGACGCGGTTGTCGATGGAGGCATAGTAATACCCGCCTTGCGAGGAAGCGAAGGGAAAGATGCCGTTTTGCGCGAAGAAGAGGCGGCCCGTGAGATCGAAACGAAACGACCGGTCGGATGAATCCAGTCTCATTTTCACGGGCGTGGATTGCGTGTGCTGATAAAAATGACTTTGCTGAAATCCGCTCGGACCATTCTGTATGTAAACAAAGGAAGAGGTATTCCAATTCAGCGGACCAGCGGGCGGAACCGGTGCTACCCGCCAATAGTATACGACGCTGTCCTGGAAGGTTACCCCCGGCATAAACTCGAGGATGCCGCCGGTGGTGGTGATGGACTGTGTATACTTCAGCGGCGAGTTGAACAGGGTAGTCGTATCCAATTCCATTCGGTACTGCCGGCTGGTGGCGAGCGGATTGGCTGTGGAGGCGGTAAGTCGAATGTTTTGGGATGCCACGATGGAATAGTTCACGGGCCATACGGGACGGGCTTCGTCCTCATAGATAACAAAATCCTGCCCGGTACAATTGTTGGTCTCAAAGATCTCATCGATGGTGTTGGAGGGATCGATACAGATCTCAATTCGATTTTGTCCCTTGTCCCGAGCCGGTACGATGGGAATGTTATAGGTGACCGTATCGCTGAAGCGCACCCCGTCGATGCTGTCGCGCAGAATAACGACGGAGGATTGATCCGGATAGGTGCGGCGCACTTCCAACACGGTTTTGGGGGCGATGGCTTTCCCCAGATTATGAATGACAGCCTGCACCCGAAAAGAAGATTCGGCCACAGAAATGAAACTGGGCGTAACTTTTACATAGGGTGGCTCGATGGCATAATCCGGTTTAGGGGCTGAAGCATCCAAACGAATTGCCGGATCGCCGTGTAGCGAGGTTTGTTCGCAGGTGATGCGGGCAAAATAATCTTCTTGTCCAACCGCATCAAAAACCAGACCGATCCCTTCCCGCACGATCTCGCCGATCGTTCGGCCATATCGCGCAGAGGTGGCAGACATCATCAACCGAGAATGATACAGGTCGAGGTAGTTTACGATGCCCAATCCCGAACTGGCCATGACCCCGATGCCACCACGGTCGTTGGCAAGTACGAATTTCTCGGAAATGGTTTCCTTGGATTGCAGCCGTACGGTATTGAACGTAAAGTAATTTCCGGCATTGCAACCCAATAGGAACATCATCGGGTATTTGCCGGAGTTGTTATAGTTGGCGGGGTTGTCGAGATTGAATTCAAGCGTAGTGGCTGAGCTGTGTCCGAAATACGTGAGCATACCTATACCCTCCTCGAATAAGCTGTAAAGACGAAGGGAACTTACTTGCTCCACGGGGGCGGTACTGAGTTTACTGAAGTCATGAACCTTGGCACCCATCAGTGTATCCGACACGATACGACTGAATCCGCGCAAGGAGGTGGCCAATATTTCTCCCAGGGAACCGTCGCCTGAGCCATTCACATGAACCACGTTTTTGGTCCACGCTTTCTCACGGATCAGAGGCGACTGAAAGGCCAACTGTTGTTCATATTGCATAACCTTATTGAGGTACGCGGTGACTTCGGCCGGATCGACCACCGACAAACGTCCGATCGACACCTTGGGCGTCACATCCATGCCCGGATCGGCGGCCAGTAAAATATCCGAGGCGGGGGTTCCAAACGTAGGTACCAGCGACAATCGGTTGAGATCCGCATTGGAGAGATTGTTGCGGTTAGACACATATTCCACTCCCTTGCCGATGATCAATACATTTTTGACCGCAGGTGAATAGCTGGCACGGGCGTATCGGATAAAATTGCGAACGGACAACGGATGCAACCGAATACCAAAGGCAAATTGATCGATGAGTTGATCGATCTGATAAATTTTTGCCTGGTGTCCGCCACCCACCGCCGAACTGCGGTAGGCACGGTAATCTTCGACGGGGGTGCTGCCACCGGATCCATTGAGCAGGGCCGGATGCGTGATGATCAGGTAGTTTCCGTGGTTGGACGCGGCACCGTAATTCACAAAATTGCGGGACTGCAAGCTGGTCACCGATTGAACTTGCCCCGTAGCCACCGAACACAACAACAGGTTTCGCATACCACCCAACGCCAATAATTGTACACGCACCAGCGTGGGCGTGGTAATGTCGCAGACATACCGATGACCGTTGGTGAGGTCATACAAAATGGGGGCCACACCGCCATGATTGAAGCCACTGATCTCAAGATAATTTCCGGCACTGCCTGCATCGACTTGAAACGAAAACTGAGTAGCCCCTCCAAAATTGAAAAGACGCGGATAGGTAAGCTCCAGCTGTGCCAGCGCCATGCGGTCGGGGTTGACAGTGGAAAGATTTCGAACGGAGACGGCGGCAGCACCGCTAGCGAGTACACTGACCGGAAAACTCACCTCCCGGCGTTTGTAATCAAAAAAATCCATGGTGGATTCATCGTACTGCGTGCCATTGACAAAAATGGAGAAGCGTCTTGGGTTCATGGCATTCCCCAGTGCGGTTACCCGTAGGGTGGGCGCATTGGCTCCCGTACCGGTATACGGAAAAAGTCCGGTCAGGTTCTCCGTTCGGTTGCCGTTGAACCCAATGTCGGTGGATGTCCACCCCTCTCCCGGATCATAGTTAGAAGAATAAATGGCAGAGCCCACGATGGCGGCATAGCCTGGATTGATGCGCTGTTTGTAGTAAACCCCCTGGGTATGATAAAAGAAAATTTCGGGCGTGGCACCGGCTACCAAATTATTGGGCGCATTAAAAAGTCGAAGGTTATTGCCCGCCGGGTTAATCGTCAGAAAATATGCCGCGGTATCGGTTTCCAGGCTCCAGGCCTCGTTTAAATGATTGTCGGGATTTCGGTAAAGGGGTTTGTCGGGCCGACCATCGTTCATCGTTCCCCAGAATTCAATGAAATCAGCGGAGCCGAGCGGACCATTTAACACCGAGGTATGCAAGGGTACTTGTTGCCCGTTTCGCCAGAGTTGGAAATGCTCGGCCGGGGTATTAGCCAGACCGAGGTCAGCCAGTAGCGATTGGTTGATCCGATACAATCCGTTGGCACCTAAGAAAAATTTGTAATAGGTCTTGCTATAATCGATCCACTCATTGTTGAAGGGCTGAGCCTGGGTAAATCCGCTCCAAATCAAGGCCACTATGAATAATAGGCGCTTCACGGGTGAATTCATTGATCGAATGGCCGTTTTCTCTTACCCGTCTTGAGGTCTAACCGAAAGGAGACTACGTGGGTGAATAGTGGGTTGGATTGATTGGCGAGGTTGATGAAGGCGTAATCGATGGTTGCCTGTTGCATTTTGAATCCCACCCCGGCACCGGGCTGAAAGATCCAAACGCGCTTTTGATTGAGCGTATCTCCATCGGCCAAGGCCTGTTGGAAATTATTGACACCTGCCCGGAGGAAGAATTGGTCCTTGAGGCTTAACTCCAGTCCCAACCGCGGATCGATACTGAAAAGATCGGTTCGCAGGATGGTGTTGCGCTTACCATCGAACGTGAGATCGGTATTCAATTCAGCCAGCAGGGAAGATTTTTTGCCGAAGTAAAAACGCCGGGCTACGCCGAGGGCGAGCCGGGGGGCGGTGAGTTCGGAGGAGCGGACCGGGATCTCGTTATTGGTCAGGTATAGCACCTCTTTTTCCTGCTCAGTGAACCGAAACGACCAGGCATTGAAGGTGGTGGTGATATCCCGGGCAGTGATTCCCCACTCCCATTTTTCACTTTCATACTGAAGGCCGAGGTCCGCACCGAATCCCCAAGCCTTCGCGAATTTGCCGACGCTTCGGTGGATCACTTTGGCGTTGGCACCCAATCGCCAAGTACCTTCCTCACTTTTCGTTTTTAATTCCTGGGAATAAGAGAACAAAAAAGCATAATCGGCCGACGAAAAAGCCTGGATGTTGTTGTAGTTAAGCGATCCGTCCGGTTCCACCAGAAACAACGTGTTCATGATGTCATCCACCGCAAAGCGCAGGGCCGTCACGGCCAATGCTCGTTTTTTGTCGGCGGTTCGCTTGGCAAAACTCAAGTAATCGTACTTACCGATACCGGCAAAATAGGAGGCATGCATAAGGTTGATCTGCGGATCGTTTCCGATCTGTACCAAACCGGCCGGATTCCAATAGCCTGCGGTGCCATCATTTACGGAAGCCACTTGCGCACCGCCCATGGCCAATCCGCGGGCCCCGGCTCCGATGTTTAGAAACTCGTTTGAATATTTTCGGAACTGCGCGTGTGTGGACGGCAGCAGAAGAAAACAACTCAAGAACAAGCACCAAAATCTACCGCTCATATCATTGATTAACAATAAACAAAATATTACATTTGACAATCAAATGAGTAAGTAAAATTAACGACAATTCACAATTCAAGACGTATGAACCTAATCAGTTATCAAACTAACCTACTTTTGACGAAATTCGACCTGCGTTCCATCTAGAAAATTGTAAATCACCGTATTAACCACATGAATCTGCTCGAAGAACTACGCTGGAGAGGGATGATACAGGATATCATGCCCGGTACCGAAGATCAGCTGAAGCGGGAGATGACTACCGGGTACGTGGGATTTGACCCGACAGCGGATAGTTTACACATCGGTAGCCTGGTACCTATCTTGTTGCTGGTACACTTGCAGCGGGCCGGACACAAACCCATCGCTCTGGTAGGTGGTGCCACCGGAATGGTGGGCGATCCCAGTGGTAAAAGTGAGGAGCGAAACTTGCTGGATGAGGCCACGTTGGAAAAAAACATCCGAGGCGTACGGGCACAGTTGGAAAAATTTCTGGACTTCTCCTCCGATAAACCCAATACGGCCGAACTGGTCAACAATTACGATTGGTTCAAGAACATCGGCTTCATTGATTTTCTTCGGGATGCGGGCAAGCACATCACCGTCAACTACATGATGGCGAAGGATAGTGTGAGAAAACGCCTCGAGGGCGATACGGGGATCAGCTACACCGAGTTTGCCTACCAATTGATGCAGGGCTATGATTTCTATTGGCTATACCAGCATAAGAATTGCAAGTTGCAAATGGGCGGAAGCGATCAGTGGGGAAATATGACTACGGGAACGGAATTGATCCGTCGCAAAGCGGGGGGACAAGCCTTTGTCTTCACCGCCCCACTGGTAACCAAAGCCGATGGCAGTAAATTCGGCAAGACCGAATCCGGGAATATCTGGCTATCGGCCGAAAAAACCTCCCCTTTTCAATTCTATCAGTTCTGGCTCAATGCCAGTGACGAAGATGCCCGCCGCTGGGTTCGGCTTTTCACCTTTCTGGACCCGCCCACTATACAACAACTGGAGCAAGACCATCAAAAAGATCCCGCCGGGCGGATCTTGCAAAAAGAATTGGCCCGTTGCCTCACGGAGTATGTACACGGATCGGAGGCTTTGGAAGCGGCTCAGCTGACCACCGAAAAATTATTTGCCCAACAATCGGCGCCCATTGAATCCATGAGCCGGGCCGATCTGCTGGCGATCGAGGGCGTAGTGACTTGTTCCCTCGAACGCACACAGCTCGATAATGGCATAGACGTCGTTAGTTTCCTGGCCTCCACGGGCATCCTGCCCAGCAAAGGAGAGGCCCGCAAACTGGTACAGGCCGGTGGGATCAGCATGAATCGCCAAAAAATCGACCAAACCGACTTCCGGGTCGATAGCCGCCTGCTGTTGCACGAGGAGTTCATCTTGGTACAAAGAGGAAAAAAGACCTATTACCTGGTTCAAGCGAGGTAATCGCCCCCAAAATGTTTGGGAGAAAGGCCACCCCGCACTATTTTTGCATCCTTTCCGGATTGACCCATGGTGTAACGGTAGCACTACAGATTTTGGTTCTGTCTGTTAAGGTTCGAATCCTTATGGGTCACCAGCAAACGGCCGGCGAATGCCGGCCGTTCTTTTTGAAACACAGCCCCATCGTGATATCATATAATTGATATCTTCCATGCATCAACCGAGTCATTGAAAAGAACGAATTATACCCTCCTGGGCCTACATTTTTTCAGCATCCTCGCCCTTGCACTGCTGGTAAATGCGGCTACTTTTTATCTGACCCATGAATTCTGTGTGGCGTTCATGAAATGGTTCGATGGTCAAAAGCCGCTCGTAAAATTTCTGATCATTACCCTGACGTCGATATCCTTGACGGGGGTGTTGCTGATCGTGAGCTACCCGATGCAGTGGCTTCGCAACCGAGTCTTCGGACGGTTGCCGATGAACAAGTTCATTGAAAGCACTTACTACTTTGTTCTGCTGGTGAATTTGATCTGCGGGCTGACCTTTGTCTGGATCACACTTCCCTCCTCCAATTACTGGTCGCTGGTCGAGATGCTGCTGCTCTCCATGATCCTGATCCAACTCAACTGGTTCTTCCTGTACGAACCGGACGAGGAGTCGGACTAAAATTGATCATCCCAATTTAGCCAAACATTCCTTCAAGGCATCCTCCCAGGAACGGGGAACGATGCCATAAATTGAACGGATTTTCTCCGTACTCAATAAGGAGTAGGACGGTCGCTTGGCAGGAGTTGGGTACTCGCTGGTCGGGATCGGCTCTACGCGACAGGTCGACCGGATCTGCTGCTGAATGGCGACCGCAAAATCATACCAACTGATCCGTCCGGAATTGCTGAAATGATAAATGCCCGGCACCCACTTGCCCGACACAATGATATCCAGTATGGCCTTAGCGAGATCCGGGGCATAGGTGGGTGCTCCGATCTGGTCGTTGACCACCCGAACGAACTCCTTTTCCTTCATCAGCGTCAGCATGGTGCGAACAAAATTCTTTCCGTACGGGGCATATACCCAAGACGTGCGCAGGATGATGCTCTGTGGATCGAATTGCAGGGCCTGTCGCTCTCCCTCCAATTTAGAGGCCCCGTAAACGGAACGGGGAGCCGTTGGATCTGTTTCTATATATGGGCGCTCCAATTCCCCGTCAAAAACATAATCGGTAGATACGTGAATGAATCGGGATCCGTGGGTTGAACACCAGGCGGCCAACACGCCCACCGCTTCGCCATTCACTTGAAAGGCCAGTTCTTTTTCCTGCTCGGCCCTGTCCACCGCCGTGTAGGCCGCCGCATTGACCACGACATCGGGTTGAATGCCCTGCAAAAATTCCCGCATCAACTCAAAATGATGGATGGGCATATCGGAACGGGACAAAAACACAAACTGCAGTTCGGGATACGAAGCCGCCAATTCATGGATCGATTTTCCCAATTGGCCCTGGGCCCCGGTGACCGCTATGGTGATTTTTTTCATGGGATCAAAAAGGGGAATGACAATCGCTCAGTATGGGAAGTATCCGATCCTTATCCGAAAGAATCACTTCGTCAGCCGGAATTTTCCAATCGATCCCCAGGGCCGGGTCATCAAAAAGCAAGCCGCCCTCAGAATCTTTATGATAGAATTGGTCGCATTTGTAAAGCACTTCTGCTTTTTCCGAGAGCACAGAGAATCCGTGGGCAAAGCCTGGAGGGATCAAAAATTGCTTTTTATTGGCGGCGGATAGTTCAAGGGCCACGTGCTGTCCGTAGGTCGGCGACCCGTTGCGGATGTCCACCGCCACATCCAGAATGGATCCTTGCAGCACCCGGATCAATTTGGTCTGGGCATGGGGCGGCGCCTGGTAGTGCAACCCACGGATGACGCCACGGGTGGAGGAGGATTGGTTGTCCTGCACCCAGCGATACGAGAATCCATTTGCCGCAAAAACCGATTCGTTATAGGATTCAAAAAAATACCCGCGAGCATCTTCAAATACGCGGGGCATAATGATGTATAATCCGTCAATATGGGTTGATTCAATTTGCATTATAAACTCCAATAGGTTCGACTGGTGATGTGACCGCGGAAGATCCCTTTCAGATCTGCGATCAGCGCATGGGGTTTGGTTATGGATGCAAAATACGCATCATCCAGCTTCCGATAGGCCTCGTGTGGCACGCAGAGGATAACGGCGTCGTACTGCGCCCCTATTCCATCTGTCAGCCCAAACCCGTATGCCCGCATCAGCTCGTTCGAATCGGCATGGGGATCGACCACCTCAACCTGAACAAAAAACTCCCTCAACGCGCGGACCACATCACTGACCTTAGAGTTTCGGATGTCGCTGACATTTTCCTTGAAGGTGGCACCCTTGACCAAGACCCGAGCCTGGCGTAGGTCCCCTACGTGCTGAATCAAATATTGAACAACCTTATTGGCAACATGACGCCCCATCCCATCGTTGATGTTTCGCCCGGCCAAGATCACCTTGGAATGATACCCCAGCTCATTGGCTTTATAGGTGAGGTAATAGGGATCTACGCCAATGCAATGGCCACCTACCAATCCGGGCTGAAATTTCAGAAAATTCCATTTGGTACCCGCGGCCTCCAATACCTCAAAGGTGTTGATGCTCATCTGATCAAAAATGATCGAGAGTTCGTTCATGAGGGCAATGTTGAGGTCGCGCTGGGTATTCTCGATGATCTTGGCGGCCTCCGCCACTTTGATGCTGGAAGCTCGGTGAATGCCGGCATCAACCACCAGTTCATAGGTGCGGGCGATCTGATCCAGGGATTCCGCATCACAACCCGCCACAACCTTTATGATTCGAGAGAGCGTGTGATCCTTATCACCCGGGTTGATGCGCTCCGGCGAATAACCCAATTTAAAATCGCTCCCCGCCTTCAATCCGGAAATCCTTTCCAGGATCGGCAGACAATCTTCTTCGGTGCAACCCGGATATACGGTCGATTCAAACACTACATAATCTCCTTTTTTCAAAACCTTTCCAACGGTCTCGCATGCCCGCAACAATGGCAGTAGATCCGGCAAATGATGCTCATCCACCGGAGTGGGCACGGCCACGATGTAAAAATTGGCCTGTCGAAGATGTTCCAATGAATCTGTGAACTCGATGTCACATCCCTCAAAATCGGCCGATCCAATTTCCTTGCTGGGATCGATGCCTTTTTTCATCAATGCCACCCGATCTCGGTTGATGTCAAATCCAATGACCGAAATCTTTCGAGCAAAGGCCAGGGCAATGGGTAAACCTACGTAGCCCAGCCCGATCAAGGCCAGTTTTTTTTCTTTTTTTACCAGTGCCTCGTACATATGGTTCAACTCAGAAATTCAAGCACGGCGGCTGAGATGTATTGTAGTTGTTCATTGTCCATTTCCGTGTGAATCGGTAAGGAAAGGACAGATTCGGTCAGTGCATCCGTGATGGGCAGTTCTACGTTTTCGCTGCCAAACTCCGCGAACATGGCTTGGCGGTGACCAGGCACAGGATAGTAGATCATAGATGGAATCTGGCGCGCTGATAAGAATTGTACCAGTCCATCTCGGTCTATTCCCGGTGCCAATTTTATGGTGTATTGATGAAACACGTGATTTGAATAAGGGGCCTGATAGGGCGTGGTGATCTTAGCGTGGCCCGAAAATACCTGATCGTAATAGCTGGCCACGTTTCGGCGCGACTGATTGTAGTCATCTAAATGCCGCAACTTGATGCGCAAGATGGCAGCCTGCACGGAATCCAGCCGGCTGTTGCAACCCACGATCTCGTGGTAATATCGGGTGCGCTGACCATGATTGGCGATCATTTTCAATTTCTCCGCCAGTGTAGCGTCGTTGGTAAAAATCGCGCCTCCATCTCCGAAGGCACCTAAATTTTTGGAGGGATAAAAAGACGTGCAACCGATATGACCCAGCGTACCGGTCTTGGCCGTACGTCCATCCGAAAACCGATAATTACATCCGATGGCCTGGGCATTGTCCTCGATCACAAACAAGCCGTGTTCCTTTGCGATCTGAAGGATGGGCTCCATGGGTGCGGCTTGTCCGTACAAATGAACCGGCACGATGGCTTTGGTCCGGGGGGTAATGGCCTTTCGAAGCGACTCCGGATCCATACAGAATGTCTGAGGATCTACTTCCACGAACACCGGCGTCAACCGCAACAAGGCGATGACTTCTGTGGTGGCGATGTAGGTGAAGGAAGGTGTGATCACTTCGTCGCCCGGCCGAAGGCCCAAGGCCATCATCGCGATCTGCAAGGCATCCGTTCCGTTGGCGCATGGAATGACATGAGACACGTTCAAATAAGCGCCCAATTCGTTGGCCAAATCTTGAACCGGTTTTCCTTGGATAAAAGCGGAACTTTCGAGAACATCAAGGACAGCCTGATCCACCTCGGATTTGATCCGGTGGTACTGGCTACGGGTATCTACCATCTGAATGGGTCGCATAGGGCTGATTGACGGGGCAAAAATAACTGAAAACCCCGGGGTAACTGGCATTGAATTACTTTTGTTGCCACCACCAAAACCCTTCGGTTGAGTCAGTTTTTCTACCAACTTTTCTGCTGGACCTATCCCCTGCTGCTGCGGTTAGCAGCTCCTTTTCATCCCAAGGCCAGGGCTTGGGTTAAAGGGCGGCGTGGCATTTTCGATCGACTGGAAGCCCTGCGGGGAAAAGGGCCCTGGGTATGGGTCCATTGTGCATCGCTAGGCGAATTCGAGCAAGGAAGACCCATCATGGAGTCGATCCGAAAAAACTATCCCGCTTATCGGATTTTACTAACCTTCTTCTCCCCTTCCGGCTATGAGCATCAGAAACATTTTGCCGGAGCGGATCATGTGGAATACCTGCCGATGGATGGTCCCCGAAACGCCAAACGCTTTTTGGAGATCGTAGAGCCCCGGCTAGTGATCTTCGTGAAATATGAATTCTGGTTTTTTTACCTAAAGAAGATCTTCTATCGGAACATCCCACTGCTGCTGGTGTCGGCCTATTTCCGTCCCACTATGTCGTTTTTCAAATGGTATGGCCAGCTCTCCCGAAAAATGCTAACCCGCTTTCATCACATTTTCGTCCAAGATGAACTGTCCAAAAATCTGTTGGCACAGATCGGTATTGAGCAAAACGTGGAGATCGGTGGCGATACCCGTTTCGATCGGGTGAAGGCCCTGGCGCAATTGCCCGCAACCGAAACAATCGTCGGTCGTCTATTAACCAACCGCAAATCGATCGTGGTAGGCAGCAGTTGGCCGGCCGATGAAGCACTCTGGTTAGCCGTTCTGCCCTGGTTGCAAACCCAAGGCTTGTCGCTGGTGCTGGTGCCACATGAAGTCGACAGCAACCACTTACAGTCCATGCAAAAACAATTCCCCTCGGCCGTTCGGTACACGGAAATTTTAGCGGGAAAAAATTGGGACACGGAGGTACTGATGATCGATCGTATCGGATTACTCGCCGAATTGTATCGGTACGGCTGGGTCAATTATGTGGGTGGAGGGCTGACCAGCGGAGGCGTTCACAATGTATTGGAGGCGGCAGTTTATGCCCGGCCGGTGATCACCGGCCCACGCATCGAAAAATACCGAGAGGCCGTAGCGCTGGCCCGCGCGAACGGATCGTATACACTACCAGCCGAAAAGACATCGGAGCAACTACAAAAGCAACTGGAAGCTTGGTTAGGTGATCCTATGCAGGCCGATGCCATGGGCGAACGAGCGGGCCGGTACGTGCAAGCACGCACGGGTGCGGCGGACCGGGTGTTGCGTTACATTCAGGAAAATCGTCTTTTGACCAATTGATCGAATAGCTTGACCAAAGGATGATCGATCGGCCAACCAAGTTTTGTTTTG
>CAXRAX010000023.1:0-25639 GCA_964229195.1 Chitinophagaceae bacterium
CTACAACAACACGGTACAAAATAGTGGTACCGGAACCGGCACTACCAACGTGGCGGGTTATTTCAGTCACAGCTCCACCACTGCCGGCGTTTCGAATATCCGTAATAACATTTTCTATAACTCCGGTGCCGGACGGGCCGCCTTCTACACGAACGTATCTGCGATCTACTCGGATTACAACATGTTCAAGTCGAATGGCACCACGCTGATCAATTTCGGTACCACGGGCTACGCCACGCTTCAAGACTGGCGCAACGCACAGAACTGGGATTACAACTCCATTGTATATACCCCTGCTTTCACAACGGGTGATGAATTGCAGCCCGACGTTAATAACCCGGATGTATGGGCCATGCATGGACGTGGCGAACAGATCTCCGACAATGCTTCGGATATCAACGGGGCGGCTCGTCCGACCACCCTCACCAGCGGCGTTCCTGATCTTGGTGCTTATGAGTTCTTGCCCTCCGTCACCCCGCCAGCCCTTCCGGCTACTCCGGCCGCTCCGGCTCCGGGCATCACGCAGCATTACATGTTCGGTACTGATACCGTGCAAAAGATCACTTGGGGCACTACGGTTCCCAGCTCAGTGGATGTGCGTCGCTATTCGGGCGTGATTCCGCCCGGACTAGCTACCGGTCAGGCCTCCATGTATTACTATACCGATGTAGCCATCACGGGTAGCACCCCCACGGCCTTTACAAACCGTCAGTATTACATCGATCCCTGGATGCGTAACATCCCGCAGGAGAATACAGTGAAGATGGGACGCACCGTGCCCGCCGGCACTTGGTTCGTGTCTGCGAACAGTGCGGTAGAAGAGCTGATGAATGTGATCACCGAAGGCAACCTGAGTTACCTCGGTAAGTTTACGGGTATGACCGACGGACAGGCCCCGCCCCCCCCAACACCGCCTGTCTTTACACTCGACACCTCGAACCGAGGCCGTCGTTTCTGGGTTGGATACGGACACCACTACAGTTTCGATTTCTCGAACTCCCAATCGATGGTGCTCTATCTCAGTGCGGAAGATTCTGCCAATGTAACGGTCAAGGTAAATGGCACCAACTGGGTGCGCAACTACGCCATCCCGGCCAACACCGTACGCGTCAGTGATCTCATGCCAGAGAGCGGTTTGGTGGATGCCCGTCTGCCCGATGAGGGATTATTCAACCGAGGCATCAGCATCGAGAGCGATAAACCGATCGTGGCCTACGCACACATTTTGGATGGTGCTACGTCGGGTGCCGGACTGTTACTGCCCACCGGAGCTTGGGGATATGAGTATACCACACTCAACTCCAGTCAGTATTATTCTTCCAACTCTTACTCCTGGTTCATGGTTGTGGCTGATCGCGACAGTACACTGGTGGAGATCACACCTGCCGTCGCTACGAAAGGCGGACGCCCTGCCGGTGTTCCCTTCCAGGTATATCTGAACCGCGGACAAGTTTATCAGGTGATGGGTACCGTAACCGGATCGGCCGGTACCGATATGTCGGGTAGCCGTGTCAAGTCCATCCCCAACGCCAGCGGCAAGTGTTATCCGATCGGTGTCTTCTCCGGAAGTAGCCGTACCGCGATCTGCTATTTCTCCAACGGGGATAATTTCATCCAACAAGTATTCCCGAATCAGGCCTGGGGAACTAAGTACCTGACCTTTGGTACCGCCAACTCCACCTCTAATACGCAATACAACTCCAATAAGTGGCGCGTGATGGTAAAAGATCCGACCACCGTCGTTCGTCGTAATGGAGTGATCCTTAATCCGGCTACTCTGGTCGTTCCGGGTAATTATTATGAGTTTGGCATTACCGGAGGAACCGGGCCCAGCACAGCTACCTATATTGAATCGGACAAACCGGTGATGATGGCGCAGTATATGATCTCATCGAGCGCGAATGAGTGTCCGGGCTTGGCTGGTCCTACCGGAAACGGCGACCCCGAGGTAATGTACATCAGTCCCATTGAACAAGGCATCAAGCGCGCCGTGTTCTATTCGACCGATGAGTTCAACATTGTATCCAATTACATCAACGTAGTGTTGCCGACGGCCGGACTCAGCTCCCTCACCATTGATGGGGTCAGCACCTTTACCGATGTGTTTGCTCATCCGGGTCTGCCTGGCTACAGTTGTGTTCGTCACAACTTGGGCGGAACCGCGGCCCAGCACATCATTCAATGCGACAGCGCCTTCAACGCCATCACGTACGGATTGGGATCGGTAGAGAGTTATGGATACAATGCCGGTACCCTGGTCAAGAACCTGAGTGCCTTGCCCGCGTTCAACAATGTGTTCAATACCGGTGCTGCCAGCTCGTATACTTGTAAAGGAACGCCGTTCCGCATGACCATTCAGATCACGCTTCGTCCCACGAAACTCGAATGGCAACTCAGTGGCATTCCGAATCTGTCGCCCAACGCGAACGTGACGCAGAACAATCCGGTGCCGATCGATTCGGTTGTGATCAACGGACGTAAATTCTATATCTATGCCCTGCCGCAGCAATATACCTTCAGCCAGACGGGCACCTATACCATTCCCATCAAGGTATACGATCCCAGCCTCGAAGGTTGTGACGGATCGGTTGAAGTGAATCTGACCATCAATGTGATCAATGCACCGCTCACAAACTTTACGGTCAGTGGCAACGGATGTTTGGGCACCCCGCTCCAGTTCAACGGAACCTGTGTGCCAAGCAATAACGTATCCGTTACTTCTTGGCAGTGGAATTTCAACGACCCGCCCACGAATGGAACCTCTGTTCTGCAAAATCCGCAGTACACCTTCGCGGCACCGGGCACCTATAACGTACGCCTGCGGGCCGTTGCCTCCGACGGTTGTATCGGAGATACCACCAAACCGGTTACCGTCAATCCGCGACCGACGGTCTCGATCGTACAGGATACCGTCTATGTATGTATCGGCGCCAACGCTACGTTCACCATACAAAATCCGGTGGCCGGAGGCGTGTACAACTGGTATAATGCCGCCACCGGCGGAACGCTCTTGGGAACCGGCACCACGTTTGTGTTGAACAACGTGACCGCTCTGACGTCCGTTTGGGCCGAAGCGGTGATCAATGGATGTCCGAGTACTACGCGCGACCGCGCCTACGCCAACATCCTTCCGAACCTCGTGGCACCGATCGCTGTCGTGGATTCCGTCAGCACCAACAGCATCACTTGGCGTTGGAATGCAGTAGCCGGCGCAACCTCTTATCAGGTATCGACCGACAACGGAGCCACCTGGAACACGCCTTCTTCGGGCAGTCTCGGACTCACGCACACCGTCACCGGTTTGAACCTGGGTACTTCGGTTACCCTACGCGTCCGAGCCAATGGAGGTTGTATTCCGGCCATCTCGGCACCGGTAACGGGACAAACCGTGACCGACCAGATCTATATCCCCAACAGCTTCACGCCAAACAACGACGGCCTGAACGATGTGCTGAAAGTATACAGCAACGTAATCCGCAGTTTGCGCTTCACCGTGTACAATCAGTGGGGCGAAAAGATTTTTGAATCGACCAATCAGGCATTGGCTTGGGATGGTACCCACAAAGGGCAACCACAACCTTCCGGTGTCTATATCTATGTATGTGACATCCTGCTGCGTAACGGAGAACGCGTGCAACGCAAAGGCTCCGTGAACCTGGCAAGATGATGAGATAATATGATGCGTAACGTGAACTGGAATCGTGCGAGGATCCTCGTACTGGCGGTCGGCACCCTGCTGGCCGCCAGCGGGCGGTCCCATGCCCAAGGAAATCTTTCCAACCGAGGAAAGGAATTCTGGGTGGGCTATGGGCATCATCAGTTCATGGAACCCGGACAAGGCAATAGCCAGGAAATGGTGCTGTATTTCAGCGCCGAACAAACCGCGAACGTGACGGTCACCGTTCGCGGAAGAACAGCTCAGCAGATCACCAACTATGTGGTTCCTGCCGGTTCGGTCATCCCTTCCAATTTTATGCCTAAGTCCGGCGCACTCGATTGCCGACTCTATGATGTACCACCCAGTTTTGGGGGCAATGGAGGAGAAGGTGTCTTTGGTGTGTCGATCCAAATCCAAAGCGATGTGCCCATAGTGGCGTATGCCCACACATTCGGATCGGCCTCTTCGGGCGCCACCATGCTGATGCCGGTGGAAACCTATGGATATGGATACATTTCCGTGAACAGCCGACAGACCTATGCCTCGAACTGTTTTTCCTGGGCATATGTGATCGCCACTCAGGACAATACGGTTGTCGAAGTGATCCCTTCGGTTCAATCTCGATTGAATCGACCCGCCGGCGTTCCCTTTACGGTGAATCTCAACAAGGGACAGATCTATCAGATCATCGGTGCCAACCCTACCGGAGGGGCTTCCTCCCTCGAAGTATCCGGAACCAAATTCAAATCTATCGCCAACGCACAAGGTAATTGCTACCCTATCGCTGCGTTTTCGGGTAGTAGCCGCACCACCAACCCCATCAGTTGCGGAAGCGGCGGCGGCGATAACGATAACCAACAACTCTTCCCGATCCAGGCCTGGGGTAAAAAATACTTGACCGCTCCCACCTCTCGCTCCGCTACTGCCAATACTTTCATGACCAACTCGTATCGAGTGCTGGTCAAAGATCCCACTACGGTGGTCAAGCGCAACGGCGTCACCCTCAATCCCGCCACACTACAACAGAACAGCTTCTATTTCTTTGAAAGCGGTACGGCCGATGTGATCGAGGCAGACAAGCCCGTGATGGTTGCTCAATTCATGACCGGTGGAAACTGCTTGGGTGGGGGACTCGGCGATCCGGAAATGATCTTTATTAGTCCGGTGGAACAAGGAATCAAGCGGGTTGGATTCTATCGCAATACCCGAGAGGCCATACAAGTCAATTATCTTACCCTAATCATACCGACCCCGGGCGTGTCGTCTCTACGCATTGATGGTAGTCCCGCATTCGATCACAGCTATGTCCACCCCCAGGATAGTCGATATACCGTTGTGGTGAAGCGATGGAACGCCGCCCAATCTCAGGCCATTGCCTTCAGCGATTCTGCTTTCACGGCCATCACCTACGGGTTGGGATCGGTGGAGAGTTATGGATACAACGCCGGTACGCTCATCAACAACCTCAGTGCACTCAGCCAACTTCAGAACACCCCCGATCCAAGTACCCCTGTCCATCTTTATACTTGTCAGGGTACAACCGTGAAACTTTCGGTGCTGATGGCCTATCAGCCCACCAAACTGGACGTACTCATCAGTTCACTGGGCAACAACATTACGCCCAACACGGATGTGATCATCAACAATCCTGTTTCCAGCGGTACCACGTCGGTAAACGGGGTCCCATATTATAAATATGAACTGCCCGGCACCTATGTATTCAACGGGGTAGATACATTTATCATTCCGGTCAAAGCCTATCATCCCACGATTGAGAATTGTTACAACCGCGAAGATCTATCCGTCGCTATCATCGTCAAGGCAAAGCCGAAAGCAGATTTCACGTACTTGCATTCAGGCTGTACGCTGGATCCTGTCAATTTCACCGGCAGTTCCCCGACACCGAATGGCTACACGGTGCAAACGTTTAATTGGACTTTCCCGGGGAATGTTACATTAAGCGGACAAAACCAGACCCGTACCCTGCCCCCCGGTACCAACGACGTCCGCTTGTCGGTGGTTACCGCCGACGGGTGTGCTTCCGATACGCTCAAGCAGATCATCGTTTATGATCGTCCGCCTGCGGAATTCAGGGTTAACCCTAACCAGCTTTGCGTAGGAACCTCCTTCACTGCCACCGACACGTCGAGTGCTTCCATTGCCGTGAACACCTGGTATTGGGATTTTGGCAATGGTGTCACACAAACGGTAACGACCGGTCCTACCGTCACCTACACCTATCCCGTAGCCGGTACATATGTGATCAAGCACGTGACCAAATCCAGCGCCACTTGTATTTCCGATACCGTCACTCGCACCGTAACTGTTTTCCATAAACCTACGGTCAACTTCACCAATAATGCCTCGGGCTGTTTGTCACCTGCCGGCGTGGTACAGTTTACCGGTACGGCCAGTACGCCTGACGGACAAACCTTCTCCGCCTACAATTGGAATTTCGGCGATCCCAATGCCAGCGGATCCAATCCGAATACTTCCAACCTGCAAAACCCTTCGCACAGTTATCAGCAAGGCACCTATACCATAAAGTTCTGGGTCACCACCAGCAATGGTTGCGTCGATACCACTACGCAAAACCTGACCTTCAATCTCAAACCGGCGCTGAACTATCCTACCCTGAATGCCGTTTGTGAAAATGCACCGGCCTTTTCCATCGCCACCGCCAACGTGACCAACGGGGTCACGGGAAATGGTGTGTATAGCGGTCCGGGTACCACCGCTGCCGGGCAATTCAATCCCGCACAAGCCGGATTCGGAACGCACACTATCAAATACGTATTCACCTCAGGCGCCGGTTGTGCCGATTCCATCACGCAAACCATTTTGGTACACGCCCGTCCCCGCACCAATTTCACTATTCCAGCCTCCGGCTGTTTGCCGACCAGCGGATTGGTTTCGTTTACGAATACGACGAATGTACCGGACGGACAAGCCGCCACCTGGCTGTGGAATTTCGGCGATCCCAATGCCAATGGATCGAATCCGAATACTTCCACCCTCCAAAACCCGACGCATAATTACGGCGAGGGAACCTTCACCATCAAACTCGAAGCCACAACAGCCAATGGCTGTTTCAAGGATACCTCCATTCAAGCTACTTTCAAAGTAACACCGGCGCTCACGTACGCCGCACTGACACCGGTATGCCAGAATGTAGCAGCCTTCTCCATCGCTTCCGCCACGGTCAGCAATGGCGTCACGGGAACGGGGGTTTATAGCGGACCGGGTACCAATGCCGCGGGACAATTCGATCCGAGTGTTGCCGGTCCCGGAACGCATACCATCACCTACACCTTCACCAGTACCGGTGGTTGTGTTGCTTCCACGACTTCCTCCATTCAGGTGTATCCCCGACCTACTTCAACCTTTACCTTATCCGGCAGCGGAGGGGTTTGTTTGGGTCAGGACGTGACGATCACGCCAACGGCTACCGTTTCTTCCGGCAGCATCACACAATGGAACTGGAATCTGGGGAACGGACAAACGCCCTCGAACACCAATGGCAATCCCTTCTCGGTGAATTATACGCCGGCCGGTTCTTACACCGTACAACTCACTACCACCAGCAACAATGGTTGCATCAGTTTACCCACCACGCAAACGGTCAATGTCAATGCGTTGCCGGTGGCCGACTTCGCACTGCCTACCACTGCAGTCTGTATGCCGGGCGGTACGGTTTCTTTTACGAATCAAAGCTCGATACCCGGCGGCACGCCGCTCACGTATCAATGGACTTTCGGGGATGGTAACAACTCTACGCAGACCAATCCGACGCATACCTACAACAGTATTGGTAATTACACGGTAACACTCGTAGCGACTTCAGCGTCTGGCTGTGTGGCGCAAGTGGTGAAGAACATGAGCAATTTTGTTCGTAAACCGACTGCGGCCTTTACGGTGAGTCCGGCTGAACTCTGCCAGGGCGCCGACAATCAATTCACCGATCTGAGCTTGCCCTTCAACGGTACGCTGCAAAACTGGAACTGGAGTTTTGGGGATGGTACTTCTGCGACAACGGCCAATCCGACGAAACGATACACGTTACCGGGCAATTATAATGTTACGTTGGTGGTCACCAATACCGCCGGCTGCGTGAGCGATCCCTTTGTGATACCGGTGGTGGTACACCTGCAACCGGTGATCGATGCCGGCATTAACTATGTGGTGCAGCAAGGCACACAGTTGACCCTTGCCGCTACCGCCAATTCCCCGACGCTGACTTTCCAATGGTCGCCCCCGACCGGATTAAGCGATCCGTCGGTACTGAATCCGGTGCTGACGGCTGTGCAGGATCAAACTTACACGCTCACCGCCATCGGAAACTTTGGTTGTCGCGCTACGGATCAGATGACCGTGAAGATCCTCAAGCTGGTAACCGTCCCCAATGTATTCTCCCCGAACGGCGATGGCATACACGACCTCTGGAATATTCCCAATCTGTCCGACTATCCCGGTGCCACCGTGGAAGTATTCAATCGGTACGGGCAGCAGGTATTTTATGCCATCGGCTATACGCGGCCCTGGGATGGTACTCGTAACGGACAGCCCCTGCCCGTAGGCACCTATTATTATATCGTTCAACTCAAAAACGGATTTAAACCCCTCAGCGGATCGGTGACCATTCTCCGATAAGCCGGGATCAACTATTTATATGACCAAAACTTCATCGATGAGACTTCGTATTCCACGCGCCCTGTTGCCCCTGTTGGCATTATTCGTAGCCGGTACGTCCCGGGCACAGGTCGATCCGCACTTCTCCCAGTACTACGTGTATCCATCTTGGTTGAATCCGGCCCTCACAGGGGTGTTCGACGGACAATACCGTGTATCCGGTGTATACCGGAATCAATGGGGTTCGATCACCACGCCCTTTACCACCTATGGTGCAACTGGTGAGATCACCACCGACAAGAACATCAATGTGGGGGTGAGTATCCTCAAGCAAACTGCCGGTGACGGTGGCTACGGGTATACCACCGCTTACGGAAACGTTTCCTACACCGGGGTGAAGTTCGGTCCGGGTCTAACCAAACGAATGGTTTTCGGGTTACAGGCTGGTATGATCCAGCGCCGGTTCGACCGGAGCAAGATGACCTTTGGCGATCAGTGGAATCCGGTGTTTGGCTACAATCCCGGTACGCCTTCCACGGAAGTGTTGAGTCGGACGGCCGCCTCTGCCTTCGACATTGGTGCCGGCGTATTGTACTTTGATGCGAAACCCGGAAAAAAAGCCAACCTCTACGCCGGGCTCTCCGCGTCTCACCTCACGCAACCCGATGATAAGTTCGGTGCTACCGGTGAGGCTCGCTTTCCGATGCGCTACACGTTTCACGGCGGTGTCCGCATTGCCATCAATGAACAGTTCAGTCTGACGCCCAACTTGCTTTACCTCCAGCAGGGAACCGCTACCGAGAAAATGGTGGGGGCTTACGGGCAATACAAGGCCACGGGCGATGTTAGTGTGCTTATCGGGGCCAATTATCGATTTGAGGATGCCGTGGCTCCGTTCTTCGGATTCACGTATCGGAATATGATGTTGGGCGCGAGCTACGACATCAATACGTCCGATCTGGGCAAACTCGTGAATGGCGCCAACAGTTTTGAGATCTCGCTTTCGATCATCGGACGAAAATCGACCAAAACACCTGAAGTGGAATTTGTTTGTCCCCGTCTCTAACCCTATTCATCTCCTGCAAAACCTGCATATGAAAAGAATCTTCTTGTTATTCGGTGCGATGAGCGTGATGCTATCGGCCTCGGCACAATTCGTAGTCGATTACCTGAATGGTGCCAACGACTATTACCGAAAAGGCGATTACGCCTCCGCGGTGGAGTATTATGAGAAATACCTCGCCGGAACCGGTGCAGATCAGTTGGAGGACTACAACCCCTATGCGCCGCAGAAACCCAAGAGCAAGATTTCCAAGACGGCCACCAATCCGTTGGAGGTAACCTTTCGAATGGCGGAATGCTATCGCAACCTCAATTATCCGTCCAAGGCCGCACCCTTGTATAAAAAGGTGATCGATACCAAGACCAAATCCTACCCATTGGCTCGCTATTATTATGCTCAGCAACTTCGTGCGTTGGGGCAATATTCGGCAGCCGGCAAAGAGCTTACACAATTCCTGCTCGATTATCAGGTGGATGATGCCTATCGTAAAAGTGCCAACCGGGAGCTAAAAAGCCTCTCCTTTGTCGAGAGCGAGATGAAGAAAAAAGGGTTACAGTATTATACGCTGACCAAATCCCGCTATCGGTTGAACAAACAAGGTGCCAATTATGCACCCGTGTGGATGGATAACAATACTTTGTTGTTCACCTCCACCCGCTCGGTCGATCCGGATGCAAAAGGAAAGCAATATGTGAATCGTGTTTTCCAGGCCGTGTATCAAAAAGATACCGCCCTGATTCGTCCCGTTTACCTGCCCCAGGCCGGCGAGATGCATCAGGCCGCCATCGCCCTTACGCCCGACGGAAAAACCATGTACTTCACGGGCTGGTCGCTGAAAGGCGATCAAAAATCGACTGTGATTTATACCTCGAAGAAAGAGGATGGGGAGTGGACCAACCCGGTGGCGCTGGGTCCCACCATCAATGCGCCCGGCAGCAACAACCAGCAACCGCACCTTACCGGGGATGGTCGCTATATGTATTTTTCCAGCAATCGCCCCGGCGGCAAAGGCGGTTATGATCTGTGGGTGGCTTCGATCGAAAACGGACAACCCGGAACAGCCCAAAACCTGGGTCCGGCTATCAATACGGCCGACGATGAACAAGCGCCATTCTATCATGCTGCCAGCAGATCCCTGATCTTTTCCTCCAATGGTCGCATTGGCATGGGCGGGTATGATTTCTTTCAGAGCAAAGGAACCATTGGGCAATGGAGCGAGCCCGTCAACCTGGGCTACCCGGTGAATTCGATCAAGGATGATATTTATATGTACACTCGAGGTACGGCCAAGAACATTTTATCGGATGTGATCCTCAGCTCCGATCGCGATGCTGCTTGTTGTCTGGAGTTATTCGATCTGCAGCGACGCATTCCGTCCCGCACCATCAAAGGCTCGGTGGTTTCCTGTACCGATCGCGCACCGGTTTCCGGGGTGATGGTTCAAATCCTGGATGCTGCCACCGGCAATCCCATCACTACGAAACAAACCGATGCGAACGGACAATATCAAGTGGTGTTGCAGGATCCTCGTTCGCTGAAAGCCATTGCCAAGATGGATGGCTATGCCGATACCGTTTCGATCGTATCGGTGCCCGAGGAGATGGAGATCGATCAATTGGAATTTTCTGCCGGGGCCTTCTGTATTCGTCCCCTGCCGCCACCCCTGCCACCGGTGGGTACGATCGTCGAGATCCCGAACATCCTTTACGATTTCAACAAGGCTACCCTGCAGGCCGTTTCCTTCCCGGTGTTGGATTCATTGGCCACGTTGCTGATGGCCAATCCGAATACGGTGATCGAGATCCGTTCGCATACGGACGACATTGGTTCCGATGCATATAACCTGGATCTCTCCAACCGTCGGGCACAATCTGTTGTGGACTATCTGATCTCTCGCGGAGTTAAAACGGAACAACTGCAGTCGAAAGGATACGGAGAGTCGTTGCCGCTGGAGCCCAATAAGATCAATGGCAAGGATAATCCGGCCGGTCGCGCCAAGAACCGTCGTACCGAATTCAAGGTCTTGAAAAATTAGAACGCAGGAAACGGCAAGCGAACGTGAAGAAGATGTACCGTATAATGAATCTGGCGGCTTTGCTGGCAACGACGATATCTGTCGGTGCCCAGCAAAAACCGCATTATACCCAATACATCCTCAATCAATACATCCTCAATCCCGCGATCACGGGTATTGAGAGTTATGTCGATCTCAAAGCGAGTCACCGCCGTCAATGGGTGGGCATTCAAGATGCACCGGTGACCACCTACTTTTCCATGCATGGTGCCCTGAACAAAAAGAGCAGCCGCAATGCCCCCACTTCCTTTCCCACGCCCGGGGAGAATCCGCGCGGCAGAAGTTATTGGGAAGAATATGAAGCGCCGGATCCACATCACGGGATCGGGATGCAGGTGGTTCAGGATGTGACCGGTCCCCTCAGCACCGTCACCGCCCAAGCAACCTATGCGTATCATTTACCGCTCGGACTACGGACTACGCTCGCGGCGGGATTGGGCATTGGTCTCAACCGCATCGGACTGGATGCCGCCAAATTGAATTTCGGAGATGTGACGGTCGATCCGGTCGTCTTCACCTCAGGCTATCTGAACAGAACCCGGTTGGATATGAGTGCCGGACTTTATCTGTACTCGGCTGATTATTTTGTGGGATTATCCGCGCAGCAGATCGTTCCGCAAACCATCGATTTTACGGATGGATACATTCGTCCCCAAACCGGAAAGACCGTTCCCCATATATTTACCACGGCCGGCTTCCGGGCCCTACTCGGCGATAATTTCAATTTGATCCCCTCGCTGATGGTGAAATATATCCAACCGCTGCCGGTACAGGTCGAAGGCAACCTCAAACTTCAATTCCGCAACCTCGCCTGGCTGGGCGCCAGTTATCGCCACCAAGACGGCTTCGCCGCTATGTTAGGCATGAACATCTCCAACATTCAAGTTGGATATGCCTACGATTACACCACCTCCCGCCTGAATAATTTCAGCAAAGGCACCCACGAATTTCTGATCGGCTTCCTGATCGGGAATAAATATCCGGATGGATGCCCGAGGAATGTTTGGTAGGGTGAAGTGGTTTGGTAGAGACTAAGTTCATCCTTCATCTTTCACCCTTCACCCTTCACCCTTCTACCGGAACGGGTTGCTCCATTTCTCACTCGTATACACCGCATTTCCGGTGAGGGTGCGTAAGAATGCCATCACGGCATCAACTTCTGTTTGATTCAGGTTCAATTGTTGTCCGAAGCCATTGGGACGTAGCCGCGGATCCAGTCGGTTATTGCCCGGGGCCAGATTGATCTGTCCGTAATGGCCGATGACAGCTTGTAATGTTCGGATCCCGCCCGTGTGCATCATTTGGCCGTTCGGCTGACCAGTCGGTCCCACCAGATCCCGTAACGATGGCGAACGTGTATTATTGATATCAATGCCCGGTCCGTTCAACACCCCAATGATCCCGTTGTTTCCACTGTTGGGGTCGATGGAAAATTCCGGCGCGGCATGACAGCCACCACAGCCTAAACCACCACCGGTGCGAACGCCGGTGGGACTGAACTGCGGCGGTACGAGAAATAAATTCTTTCCCATATTCTCCTGCTGCGTGAAATTCGGAAAGGGCTGTTGTTCTTGTGCTACCTGCGCGCGACCAATATCATATTTGGAATCGAAGGACTGAATGCTGCGCACAAATTGAGACAGGCATTCCTGCATCCTCAACTCCGTAACATTTTGATCGCCGTATACGAACTGAAACAATTCTTTGTAATAGCCAATGTTGGATAATTTGGTAAGCAGGGCCGAAAGGTTGGGACGACCATTTTGTCCGCTGAAGCCCATCTCCGCATGATCTTGAATAGGCTGAGTTGACTGTTGCTCCAACGTAGCCGCTCGTTCATCCCAGAAAAACTTTACCTCGTTGCTGAACCGGGCATTTACCAATCGCATAGAGTGTCGGCCGGTGCGACCATTTTGCACACCTAAGCTGGCCACGGCCGTATCCCCAAAGGCAAAAGTTTGTAAGTGACAACTACCACAAGCAACCGTATTGTCAATGCTTAGTTGCTTGTCGTAAAATAAGACCCGCCCCAACGTGGCTTTCGCATCGGTTATATTGTTCCCGGCGGAGTTGTCTTTAACAATGTAAGCGGGCTTGCCCTGATTGGCGTAGTTGGCCAGGTTATTCGGATCGATCCGGGTACCGAAAGTAGCCTGAATGCCCGCATATGGATCCTGATCACCCCCATTCTTTTTACATCCTAAAAAGCTGACTATCAGCGATATAGTTAAAAAAATTCGATAGGAGGCGGGGATTTTTAGCATAGCGATGAATCAAGTCGGTTAGACGAGAAAATGACACGAATGTTTAAACGAAAGATACGAGAAATAATAAGGTGAATCGGGCCGGCCAATCATCGGATCGATTCGATCCATTCTTGGCAAAACTGCTTGATCTGCGCGCGCACCTTTCGAAAGGAGGCTTGTATCGAGGCTTCACTGCCGGTGGCTTTTGCAGGATCCGGGAAATTCTGGTGCACCCGAGTGGCATTGCCGGGGAAAACGGGACAAACTTCACTGGCATGATCGCAGACGGTCAGAATATAATCAAATACAAGGTGTCGATACTCGTTCAGGTTGTTCGAGGTGTGATTCGATATATCGATGCCGTCTTCTTTCATGGTGGCCACGGCCCGCGGATTCACCCCATGCGTTTCCACACCGGCACTGAACACCTCCACACTATCTCCTCCAAAATGACGGAGATAGCCTTCGGCGATCTGACTGCGACAACTGTTTCCGGTGCAGAGTACCAGGATCCTTTTCATGCTCCAAAATTATAAAAATCGCTTCGGTACAACTTTGTGCCCCCGAACTTGTTTATGAATTTAACCATTTGATAATCTGCATGCTACTCCGATCTTTTCTCCTCTCTTTTGCTTTGTTATTGTTCGGCTGGACGGCCGAGGCCCAGGGTCGCATCAGTGGCCGCGTCATTAACCGAAATACCCAGGAAGCATTACCTCGTATGAATCTTTCGCTGGAGCCCGGAAACCGAAAGGCAACCAGCGATAGTGCCGGAGCCTACCGGATCGCCGATTTGAAACCCGGTGTCTATACACTTACCGCCAGCGGCGCGGGTTATCTCACCCGTGTCTATGCCAACCTGGTGATCACCTCCGGAAACGAGATCGTATTGGAGATCGAAATGGATCCATCCGTCAAAGAATTGACCGGCGTTTCCATCGGTACCAAAAAGAATACGGCCAAAGCGGCTACGTTGGAAAGTCCCCTTAGCATCCAGCGCCTCACTACGGAGGAGATCCGTGCCAATCCGGGCGGCAACTTCGATATCAGTAAAGTGATCCAGTCTCTTCCCGGCGTGGGTGGCGGGGTGTCGGGTGGAAGTTTCCGAAATGATATTCTTATTCGCGGTGGCTCCCCGTCCGAAAATGTTTTTTATCTGGATGGGATCGAAGTGCCCATCATCAATCATTTCAGCACACAGGGGAGTGGCGGCGGACCACAAGGCATTCTCAATGTCAGTTTCATCGAAGAAGTCAAGCTCAGCACCTCGGCTTTCGATGCCAAATACGATAATGCGTTGAGCAGTGTATTTCAGTTCAAACAAAAAAACGGAAATACCGAAAAGCTGCAGGGGAATTTTCGATTGAGTGCAACGGATGCGGCGATCACACTCGACGGACCGCTTTCAAAGAAAACAACTTTCCTGGCTTCGGCCCGCCGCAGCTATCTGCAATTTTTATTCGAGGCAATCGACTTACCGATCCGTCCGAACTACTGGGATTTTCAGTTCAAGTCGACCACGCGCATCAACGACAAAACCACTTTCAGCGTATTGGGGATCGGCTCCATCGATGAATTCAGTTTTGGTGTGCCCAGAGAAGCGACGCCGGAAAAGCTCTATGTACTGAACAGCAATCCCCTGATCCAGCAGAAAAGTTATACGGTCGGGGCAACGCTCAGGCGATTGATCTCCGGCGGTTACTGGAATCTGTCGTTGAGTCGCAATCGGTTGAATAATCAGGCGGATAAATACGAGGACAATCAAGACCCCGACAACACGCCCCGTACCGCTCAGATCCGCAGCCTCGAGACAGAGAATAAGCTGCGTTGGGAAGTTGTTCGCAACCGCAACGGAATCAAGCTGAGTTATGGAGCCGTTCTTCAATATGTACAATTCGATAACACGTTCTATCAATTGTTGCGCCCTCGTATCGTTGACGGAACAGGTGCTGTGTTACAGCCTGAGCAATCGATCAGCAGCTTAACCGACCTTGGTTTTTGGCGCTACGGAGCTTTTGCACAAGTGGGTGGTCGGTTGTTAGACGGACGGTTGGCTTGGAGTGGTGGCGTTCGGGTGGATGCGAATGATCTGACCAACAGCGAAGCAAATCCATTCAAGCAACTCAGTCCCCGCCTCAGCTTGAGTTACGCGCTTGCAGAAAAATGGAGTCTGAGTACCAGCTATGGCATCTATTATCGTTTGCCCTCTTATACGATGCTGGCCTATCAGGATCCTTTGAGCAGCAATAGTACCTTAACGAATCCGGGTGATTATATTCGAAGCACGCATTGGGCGGCTGGCGTTGAGTTTTTGCCCGATCTGTTTACGCGTGTAACAGTGGAGGGCTTTTATAAAGGGTATTCTAATTATCCCATCAGCACGATCGATGGCATCAGCTTGGCCAATAAGGGAACGGACTTTGGAGCGGTCGGCAATGAACCTTTATCCGCTACGGGCCAGGGAAGGGCGTACGGGCTGGAGGTATTGTATCAGCAAAAATTGACCAAGCGGATATTCGGGGTATTCAGCGGCACGTTCTATCGAAGTGAGTTTACAGGGTTGAACGGCATTTATGAGCCGGCGAGTTGGGATAACCGAGTGTTGATCAGTTTGACCGGAGGATACAAATTGAAAAAGAATTGGGAGGTGGGTATGAAGTTTCGGTATCAGGGTGCGGCACCTTATACGCCTTATGATCCGGTTGCCAGTCGGTTCAGCTATCAGCTGTTGGGTGTGGGTGTATTTGATTATGCGAAGTTGAACTCGTTGCGATTGCCGGCTTTTCACGCAGCCGATCTTCGGATCGATAAGAAATGGAATTATCGAAAAGTAACGTTGGATCTTTTCCTGGACATCACGAATGTATATGCTGCTCTGGCAGCGGGTGTCCCGCAGTATACGTTCAAGCGGACATCCGATAATACGGCGTTTGCCACTACCGATGGTGCGGCACTGAAGCCGGACGGAAGCAATGCCATCCCGGTGTTGTTGGAGAACCGGGATGGACGCACCTTACCGACGTTGGGTGTGATCGTGGAGTTTTGATCAGTTGCGTTTGGGCGTAACGATGTAGCCGCCTTCTCCCATCAGGATTTGATAGGGGACTGACTTCATGTTATTGGTATCGCCTTTATAGGGGAATCGACGGATCAGCACATTGTTTTCGATTGCGTATCGATCGTGTCCTTCGTATCCGTCAAACAGTTTACCGGGTTGTTTATCGTTCGGATCCATTTCCGGAAAGAACATGAGGGAAAGAGACTTGTCTTTATTGGAAGAAACGCCCAAGAGATTTCCGTAGGAACCTGAGCCGGCGCTGGTCGTTACAAAATAGATCTCATCGAATCCGTTCTTGTCGAGGTCGGCCGTAACCGTAGCAGAAACCGGATCTACATCGGTAAAACGCATGGCATTGGAGCTGTCGCCTTGAAAATAGACCTTGATGTCGCTCAGGCTGGCGCCTTTCGGATGCGTTTCAACAACCGTGATCATTTTACCGGTGCGGGTTTGCACCTCCCACACACGCGGCATGGGGTAGCTGTCAGTGGATACGGTGGTTGAGTCGGTTTTCTTTTCTTCGGACGCTTTGGATTGAGAAGCAGGTTCGCAAGCGGTCCATACACCGGCCGCGATCATACATACAAGCAGGTTGAATTTCATAAGGGGATTTATTTTCCGTACGAAAATAGCCCGTTGTCTTCTTAAGGAAAGGATAAACTACTCGAATTCCAGTTCGTTCACGAACTGGTCCCAGGATAAAATAAGGTATTCCAAGGGGGTAGCAGGGGTAGCGGCATAGGACTCGAGCACGAAATTGCCCTCTTGCCCCTCGGCCAGCAGTTGATTGGTTATCTGAGAATTATCACCCAATTGCATGACCCGATAACACTCATCTACTCAAAAGGTTCAAACTCACAACTCTCCAAACTGCCCAACCTAATCAGTCTATTCCCCCGCTCTCCTCAGCCGGTCGTTCAGCGTTCTGCCCAGTCCTTTTTCCGGGAAGTATCTGGCAATCAATCGGTCATATCCCGACCGGTCGAGGTGTTTCAGTCGCGCATAAAAGATCGGGGCTATTTCTTCGGGGTTTTCTTCTCCTGTCAGGAATATACCGGTTCGTTCTTCGGGGTGTGTTTTTAGGAAGGCATCAATGTTCTCGACCAGGGTCAGCGGCGTTTGGGGTGAGTAATGTTTCCTCGCCATGCCGGGGGTGAGGGTGGTATGGTTTTTTTGATCATGGATATGGAGTTTACCTGCGACCGCCTCCAGTGCTTCGATCGACAGTGAGCCCAATCGGTAGATGACCGGATTATCGTTGTCGAAGCCAACGATGGTGGATTCCAATCCTTTTTCGCAGGCACCGCCTTGCAGGATCACCGCAACTTGGTCGCCGAAGTATTCTTCTACTTCTTCGGCGCGGGTGGGACTGATCCGTGTGTACGGATTCGCGCTGGGGGCGACGAGCGGAAAGTTGAGTTGATTCAGTAGTTCGAGCGTAAGGGGGTGGTCGGGTATGCGGATGGCGACGCGGTCGGATCCTGCGGTGACTACATCTGGTATGCGATCGGATTTTTTCAGCAGCAGGGTAAGGGGGCCGGGCCAGAAATGCTCCGCCAGTTTTCGAAGGGGTTCGGGAAATTCAGTCACCAAATCTTCGACTTGTTCGATCGAGCCCACATGAACGATCAGCGGATTGGCAGCAGGGCGTTGTTTGATGGCATAGATCTGTTGTATGGCTTGGGGATCGAAGGCGTTACCGGCCAGTCCGTACACGGTTTCCGTGGGCAGGCCGATGACTTGTCCGCGTTGAAGCTGTTCGCGGGCGATGGAGAGGTCGCGGGTGATCATTTTAGACTTTTGTTCGTGGGACAAGGATTACTCTTCCCAGGTAATGGGAGACGTTGTTTTCACCGGCAGGTCGAAGTAGAACGTGGTGCCGGTGGGCTGACCATTATCGAGTTGAATTTTGCTATTCATTTGCTGGGCGATCATGTCGGAAATGATCAGTCCGAGGCCGGTGCCACCGTATCGGCGTGTAATGGTGGAGTCGCCTTGAACAAAGGGTTTGAACAGATTCTTTTTTTGTGCTTCGGTGATGCCGATGCCGGTATCTCTGACCGAGAACCGAATGATCCCCGTGGTATCTGATTCAGGTGTGTATGTGGTGGTCATCACCACCTCTCCGGTGTCGGTAAACTTGACGGCATTGCTCAGGAGATTGGTGAAGATCTGTTGGAGCCGAAGCGGGTCTGTCGAAATATATCGGGGTGTTTTGGGATCGATCTCTTGGCGGATGGAAAGCCCCTTTTGTTTGGCCGCTAATTGTACCAGCTGTATGCCATTGGAGAAGATGAGAGGCAGGTCGGTTTCCGTACATTCCAATTCCATCACACCGGCTTCCATTTTGGAGTAATCCAGTATGTTGTTGACGATTCCTATCAAAATCTTTGCAGACGCTAATGCTTGTCCCAGATGTTCCTTTTGGGATGCAGCGAGGGTACTTTCTTTGATCAGCTCCATATAACCCATCATGCTGTGCAGCGGTGTTCGGATCTCATGACTGATATTGGCGAGCATTTCGGATTTGGCTTGATGGGCTGCCTCTACGAGCGTGAGCGATTGATCCATGTCTTCCAACAATCGACCAAAATTTCCAATCAATTGTTGCTCGTTTTCGGGAAGTTGTTTGATTGAATCGGTCAGGGAAAGGCGGGTCCATTTGGCTGCGGCCAAGTTGACCCGGTTGGCCGTTTCATCCGGAGGTGAATCAACTAGTGCATTCAAGATCTCGATCAGCCGATCCGACCATTCTGATCTATTATCTGTGAACTTGATCATTTGTTCCTAAAAGTAATGAATCTGGGCAGTTAACGATCGAGGCCTCGGGCATGTGTGCTCAAGGCCATGCCACGGGATGTTTCGTTGAATCTTCCCTGGTCGTACACCAGGTTACCGTTGACGATCGTCTGCGTTATTTGGCTATGGAAGGTGGTGCCTTCAAGGGGCGACCAACCACACTTGTATAGGATATTTTCGGTGCGCACCTGCCAAGGGGCGTTCAGGTCGACCAGCACCAGGTCGGCATAATAGCCTTCCCGAATAAATCCTCGCTTGTCAATTCGATATAAAGTAGCGGGATTGTGGCACATCTTCTCTGCAATTTTTTCCAGCGAGATCTTTCCCTGATGGTGAAACTCTAGCATCACGTTCAGTGCATGTTGTACCATTGGGGCGCCCGACATGGATTGGAAATAAGGTTTATCTTTTTCGGCCCAGCTATGTGGCGCATGGTCGGTGGTGATGATATCGATCCGGTCATCGAGCAGGGCTTGCAGCAATCCTTCTTTATCTTTCTCGGTTTTGATGGCTGGATTCCATTTGATGCGGGTGCCGAGCCGGGCGTAGTCCTTGTCGCAAAACCAGAGATGTTGCACCGCCACTTCGGTAGTGATCTTTTTTTCCGTCAGGGGGATATCGTTTCGGAATAAAGCTGTTTCCGCGGCAGTGGTGAGGTGTAGGATATGCAACCGGGCCTGGTGTTTATTGGCGAGTTCAATGGCTTGTTGGGTGGCTTCGTAGCAAGCCTCGGTGCTTCGGATCAGGGGGTGGCATTCGATGGGTACCTGCTCTCCGTATTTTTCGCGATACAGCTCTTCATTTTTTTCAATGATCTGTTCTTTTTCGGAATGGATGGCGATGATCGAGGGACAGTGGGCGAAGAGTTTTTCAAGGGTCTGAGGGTTATCTGCCAGCAGATTTCCTTTTTTGGTGAAGTAGAGACCGTCGTCCGATACCGCCAGTAGTCGGGATGTATCCAGTTGAAGCACTTCGTCGAGGTTGTCGCCGTTCACCCCGAGGAAGAATCCGAAGTTGGCCAGTGATTTTTCGGCGGCGATCCGATACTTTTCGTTGAGGATCTCCATCGACAGCACGTTCGGCAGGGTGTTGGGCATATCGATGAAAGAGGTGGTGCCTCCGGCCACGGCGGCTTTGCTTTCGGTGTAGAGATCGGCTTTGTGGGTGAGGCCGGGGTCGCGGAAGTGGACTTGTCCGTCGATGACACCCGGGAAAAGATATTTACCGGTTCCGTCGACCACTATATCCGCGTTGACATTGGAAAGGATGCCGATCTTTTCGATCCGTTCATTTTGTATCAGTACATCTTCTTGAGTGATCCGGCCCTCGTTTACGATCGACGCATTTTTGATGAGTATGGAGGTTGGCATTTCGATCGATTATGGATTATTAAAAATACAGCACGTATAATTTAGAGGCATTACTCAGCCGCAGGGTGGGAGCGGGCACTTTGATGTAGTTGAGGATCTTGGCGGCTTGTTGCCAGCCTTTGCGTTTGGGAAGGATCTCCCGAAAATCGAGGTCGGGTGCGATATAGAATTCATATCCGCCTTTGCCGTAGTCACTTTCGCCGTTGGGCATGCGCAGGTAGAACAGATTGAGCCGGTCGTCAACACCGAATCCGAGGGAAACGCCCAGCCATTTCGGCCAGTTGGAATTTGGACGAAAGCGGTGCGGATTGAAGGTGAGCCAGTACGTTTGATTGATATAGTCGTCTGTAAAATAATTTTTTCCCGTTACTGTTTCGTAGATGTTATTACGCTTGAAATAGCTGAATTTCACATCGACGGCCGACAGAAATTTGCTTTTCGATTGGAAATAGGGGTAGAAGCTTCCGAGCGAGCCGGTGAGCAGGTCGTAGATGCTGAATCCCCAGCGAGGCGAGAATCCGTCTTTGTATTCGATGAATCCTTGTATGGCTGTGCCGAAGATGCCGCTCCAGAGGTGTCGTTTATCTGATGCCACACCGGCCCATTCGAGTCCTTTCGCGAGTAATTCTGAACTAAGCAAGCCCCCGTAAAAATGTCCGACCTTATCCAGGTTCTTGGCATATTTCCAGTCGCGTCCACGTCGGAACATATCCTTCAATGGTTGTCCCCCATCAAAATGAAAGGTCGTTTTGCCTTCCGACCACCAGGTTTTTTTCAGGTAGATATAAGAGCCGGCGAGTGCGAAGGTGGTCGATCCGCCAATGATCAAAAATCTTTTTTGGTTAAAGGTGTCATCGGCCTTTAAGGAAAACGTTGCTGGGTGGTGGGTGGTATCGGTGTGGAAGCCACTGTCAGTTGCTCCGGCGAGAAAAGGAGTCAATAAGGAGATCAAGAGAGAAAGGGGCAGCAGACGTTTCATACGACGGTCCGAAAGTTACGAAAAGTCGGCCCCCCTCCTAACCTGCCCTTGGGGAAGAACTTTACCAACAATAATTTCTCCCTCCCCTTGGGGGAGGGTCGGGGTGGGGCTGTGCGGACGGTAATTATTGGTTCGTAGGGATCGCGTCCCAGAGTCCGTAGCGCAGTTCGAGGGCTTGGCGGGCTGCTTGTTCAGCCTCTTTCCATTTCTGATCGTCGTGCCCGCAGAGTTCTGATACCATTTCAATGGCGAGATGGCTGTGATGATCGCCATCTACTTCAATGTGACGCTCGATATAATATTTGAATGTTGAAACCTTATTTGGTATTTCTGCATATAGCTGTTCCAGTAATTTGTGGAACATGGAGGGGATCAGATCCTCTCTTCCGAAAGTGAAAACCGCTGCTTTGATGTGGGCTGGGGCATTGAGTGCCACCTCAAATGTGAATTGTAAGAATCTTTTGACGTTGTTTGGAAGACTCGCTTCTTGAATGGCCTGTTGGATGGGCATGCCGCTGCGGATCGAGTGCAGTAAGGCATCGATATCGCTGGTTCGTGCTTCCATTTGGCGCATGGCCTTCAGGTAAAGTTCGAAGTGACTCGTGCGCACCCCTTCTTCATCTACATCCGATTCTTCGCCCAATACGATCTCGTTGATCAGATATCGCGTGGAAGGGGAACCCACCGGAACCCAGGGGATCGTTACAGCGGTCAGGGCCACTTGTAGCGATTTGAGCAAACTCATAAAATCCCACACGGCAAATACATGGATCTGGGTGAAGTTTTGCAGACCGGACAGGTCGTTGAGTTTAGTATAGGCTGGGTGTGCCAGTAATTTGGCCCGTACCGGCTCAATGGCCTGCTTCAGTTCGATGATTCGTGGGTTCATAGAATCGTTTTAACACAGGCTTTTCTATTTTGTTCGGGGGACAGGGATGAAGGGATCTTTCTTTTGTTGGTGGCTCGGTGTTTGATGCTGTCTGCGGTGCGTAGGTAGCCGTTGGCTGTTATGGAGCCAGATTGGTTTAGGGGGGTGTATTGTTTTTGGATGGTCTTTGTCAGGTTAATTAAACAAAAAAATATATTTTTAAATGATTGATCTTCTGCTTATGAAATTGACTCGTTTTTCGCCTCTTATTCTTTTTCTGCTGCTGCTGGGTATATGTACTTCCGGCAACCTCTCGGCGCAGGATAAAAAGGTCGCCGGAGGCCTTCTGAATAAATTCAAAAAACCCAAATCCGGTCCCCGGCTCACGCTGTCCACGATTTCGGAGGGGCAACCTTACATTGGAATTTCCGAGTTGCAAGACACCTTGACGGGGATGTCTCGAAGTTTTGCCTTGTACGACTTGCTTCAAGAACGACCCATTCTTCGTAATGGTGACCTGCTCATGCCCGTTTTGATCGATTATCCTTTTGCGGCACCCTATGCCATTTCGGGTGTGATCAGTTCAGCTGGAAGTCTGCTCAAGTTTTATGAGCGCGGTAAGAAAGTGGCCGAACACAGCTTCAGCGGGGATGATTGGGGAACTGTTTGGGGCAAGGTGAATACTTGGCTGGGCGGGCAGCCATTGGTATTGGGAAAAAAAGAGAAGATAGAAGTAGAGGAAGGATCGTCTTTTCACATTCTTCGTCATACACCTATTCGTGAGCTCATGCCGGGCGCTGACATGGCGATTAAGGTGCTTGATCATAAGGTAATTGTTACAACCTCAAATCTGAATCTGGATCCATGGTTCAGAAATACTCCTGATGATCCATACGAACATTTGCGTAAGGTGTATGGTACTTATTTTTCCTATGATGAAAAAGAGCTCTATTTTTTTGATGGTGGGGATGTTCCGGATGATGCAAAAAAGGCAGCCCGCCCATTTGTTTTCCCCCTGTACCGCACGCCTCGCCCGGCTATGCAGTATATTGGGACTGAGGGCTTATTCCAGAAGGAAAAAGATTTGGGTGCTGCCTATCAAGCCTGTCTTTCGACGCTGTCTTCTTCCGACGATATCTATATAGGCCCACAGGAGCAGGCCCTCATCCGACAGAGAGCCTTTCTCCGAATGGCCCAACTGCAAAAGGCAATTTCTCCCGATCGAAAGCAAACGGAATCCCTTTTCCTTTTTGCCAGCAGGGTAAACGGCATTTACGCCACTGATATGCTCTCCATTGCCGACAGTAAAAAATATTATGACGCTCTTACTCCCCTGAAGGAGCAATTGACTAAGACCACCGATATGGCCTATAAGATCAAAGGGGCCCGTTTTCAAGGCATCATGGGTGCCGCCGGAGCCTTTATGGGCGGTATGGGCTCTTCAATGGGGGGAGCCTCTCAGTCGATTTCCCAATCTTATCTTTCTATGATGCAGTCAACCCTCAATCAGACCTTAAATACCACCTCGGTGATGCAACAAAAAATAAATGACCTTTTTCGAGGGATGGATCGAAATGTCAATTCAAAATCCTTTTTGGCTGGGCAGGGGTTGGAGGTGGATTTTGGAAAACCCTTGGTCGCCGCGGAGGTATTTTATCATTTGACCCGTCACCCGGAGTTGCTGAAAGACCCCTTGGGTGAGTATTCGGCCGACAAACCACAGCTTTACAAGTTGCTCCGGGAATTCTATCTCGGGAAAAAACCCGCTACCGTTATTCCCAAGATATATGAGCAATTTGTTTTTATTGAACAAGCCGTCTTGAACTATGAGGGAAGAAACAAAACGGTCCCGCAATCCGTTCTCGATAAGTTTTGATCGCAACTTCTTGGTTATATGAAAAAAAAGATTTTACTGCTGTCCCTGTTTCTATCCCTTTTTGACTGGGCTGATGCACAATCAGACTGTTGGCCGACTTGCGGAAACAACCACGAGATCACCTTGGCCTTTCGGGCCCGTCGCCCGTCATTCTTGCTAAGTGGTACGGATGCTTGTCGGGAAGAGGCCAGAAAATTGATCGCCGAGTTCGATCGGGATGATCAGAACCTGCCCAATTTTGCCCGTGCGGCTTGTGCGGCCTTGAATGGATGGATCGAGGTCGTACCGGGAACTTGTGGCCGCGGGGGGCCTTTGTGCTGTCCGGCCAAGCCCAGCCACTGGACGCGCGATAACAGCGCCTGGTCCCGCTTCAAGGCCGAGCAAAGCCAAATTGGCGACAAACGAAAGGCACAAGTTGAAGCCGTCTTGAAAAGATGCGACGAATCAACCAAGAGCCGTGCGCCCAAAGAGCAAAAGCCTGCTCAGTCCACTACCATCAATCCGACCCCCGGGACATCGGTTAAAAACAATAATCCTACCAACAGGCCCCCCAACGCAAACCAGTCCGCTTCTCCCGGCTATTCGCCCAATGCCTCACCGGGTTTTCCAAACGTACCTACGACCAGCCAAGCGCAACAGCAACAGGAGGCAGCCCGGCGACAGGAAGCCCAGCAAAGGGCCTATCAGGAGGAATTGATCCGAAAAGAAGAGGAGAAAAAACGGCTGCAGAACCAGATCGATACGAAGGCGCAGATGAACTTGACCATGCAGCAACTGGGCAACGATCTGAATGCGATCGCTAACAGAAGGATGCTAGAGGATTTCGGGAAGGATGTGAAATCAGATCAAAACAGAAATATTTACAACCCGCTTAGTGCCAATGGGCCATCTTCCAGCAGCACGAACCCCGCAGAAACAAAAAAACTGACAAAGAATGCCAGCTCGCTCGATGACTTTACTGTTGATGAGCCTGCCCCATCCAATAAAAACAAAGAAGCAGGCAAAACAACTTCCCCGGT
>CAXRAX010000024.1:0-12658 GCA_964229195.1 Chitinophagaceae bacterium
ACCGCCATACCGATGGTGAGTACCAGACCGGCGATACCGGGGGCCGTGAGGGTGGCACCGAGTCCGGCCAGAATACCCACGGTGAACAGCAGGTTCAGGATCAGGGCGATGTTTGCTACCCATCCGCTGGTGTTGTAGTAAACCAGCATCAGGCAGAAGATCACCACAAAGGAAATGAGGAAGGCCATTGAACCGCTGCGGATGGCTTCGCTACCGAGCGTGGGACCAACCTGTTGCTCTTGCACGATCTTGGCCGGGGCGGGGAGCTTACCGATCTTCAAGATGTTGGCCAGGTCGGCGGCTTCCTGCTGCGTATAGCTTCCAGTGATGGAGGAGATACCGCTGGGAATGGCGCTGATCACGTTGGGTGCTGATTGAACGATGTTATCCAATACGATCGCGATGGGGCGACCAATATTCTCTTCCGTCATTTTTTTCCAGATGGCCGCACCTTGTGGCTTCATGCGCATTTCGATCTGCACTTTTCCGTATTGGTCGAAGTCCTGGCGGGCATCGGAGATCGCGTCGCCTTCCAATTTGGCATTGGTGCGGTTAAATGTTTTCAAGCCGTACAGCGGAACAAACTCAGCAGCTTTCCCTTTTTGATCTTTTTCGGGCACGCCGTAGGCAAATACCACATCGCCGGGGAAATTGCTTTTGAACTCACGCAGATAGCCGTTGAAGGCCATGGTGTCTTTGATGGGCACTTGTCCGATCGCGGAAGGGTAGAGGATCTTTCCTTGTTCATCCTGGCTGGGTTGCATCAGCATCAGGAATTTATCGATCGTCATTTTCTGCACCGGCTCTTGGGGGGTAGTGACGGCAGTTGACGTCGCGGGTGAGTCGGCCGATAATTTAACCGTTTGAGTGGTATCGCCGGGTGCGACGGGTTTCACTTGGGCGGTGACAGAGTCCTTCTTCGTACTGTCGGCCAGTCCGCCATATTTCGCATTGAAAGCGGTGATGGTTTTTTGCCAACCGTTTTGATAGGATACATCAGCCAAGGTATATACTTCCCAGAACTGCAGGTTGGCCGTACTCTGTAAGAGGCGACGCACGCGGTCCTTGTCCTTGATACCCGGCAGCTCTACGCTGATGAGTCCACGGCTCGGAATGGGATTGATGGAAGGCTGCGCCACCCCGAACTGGTCGATACGGGTGCGCAAACGATCGAAGGTCAGGTTAAAGGCGGTCATCGCCTGCCGGCGGATGTACGCGATCACTTCCTCGTCGGTTGATTTGATGTTGACTTCATTGGAGCTGCCGGCAGCAAAGAGTCCGGCCAAGGGCCGACCCGGGGCCAACTTTTTATATTCTTCCAGGAACAGCCCGATGAAATCGGCATCGCTATTGGCCTTGCGCTTGTCGGCGTTTACCAGGGCAGCTTGAAAGCTTGGATCGGAAGAATTGTTGGCGAGGGATTTGAGCAGACCGGTCATCTCCACTTCCATGGTCACGTTCATGCCACCTTGCAAGTCCAAGCCCAGATTCAATTCCTCTTCCTTGGCCGTTTTGTAGCTGATCGCACCGTTGATGCCATAGGTGATGGTGGTGTTCTCGGTGGCTTTCAGGGAGCTGTCGAGGTAGCGACGGTAGTTGCGGTCCACCTCATCTTGATAAACCTGCTGGGAATCTTTGTCGCCCGGATATTTCTTGTCGGCCGGCAAGAAGTTCTTGTTCAGCCAGGACTTCGCCTGCGCCTCGATCTTGTCCTCATGGTTTTGTACAAACCAGGTAAAAGAGAGCTGATAAACAGAGTAAATGATCAGCAGCACGGTGAAAAATCGAACCAATCCTTTCAGTTGCATACGTGTCGGTTTTGGGGCCTGCAGCACCTGCTGTGGGCCGTCATTTTTAAGGACGGCAAATATAGCGGTTTCGGGGGAATCGGGAGGGGGCGATCTCGGCGTTTGTACTTGATTTCTAAAAACTTAAATCGGGGGGAATCCTATCTTTGAGGCGTATGACTTTCTCGTTGAAATACCTGACCCTCGGCCTGTTGGCTTTGATCACGCTGGTTGCCTCGTCGATCCCAGCCCGAACGGCTCCGACCGGAAAAGAAAATATCATGTCTGATACATTGATATACAGTTTATTAAGAGCAAAGCCGGAAGTTTTTAATCCGCTCATTTTTGGATCTGCTGACCGTCGGGTGCAAGTGCATTACACACGCATCGAGCGCGATAAGAAGGGCCGCCCGCGGTTTACGGACCATGCTTATCGGTCCAACCCCGATGAATATTTCTACCCGGCTTCCACCATTAAGTTTCCGCTGGCCGTACTGGCTCTACAAAAACTCAACGAATTGGGGGTCGAGGGGCTCGATCGGAATACGACCATGCTGACCGACTCGGCCGCCCCGGAGCAAACACCGGTTCTGGCCGACCAATCGGCAGCCGACGGACGGCCCACCATCGCCCATTACATCAAGAAGATTTTTTTGGTGAGCGACAACGATGCCTCCAACCGGCTTTATGAATTCTTGGGGCCAGACTACATCAATGAAACCCTCCACCGGTTAGGATATCGGAATACGGAGATCATCCATCGGTTGAGTGTGCCATTTACGATGGAGCAAAACCGTCACACCAACCCCATTCGTTTTTTGGATACCGATGGTAAATTGATCTATTTCAAACCGGCACAGGTCAGCGACTACCAATACCCGGCCCGCTCCATCCAGCTGGGTGTGGGATATCTCTCCAATGGAAAACTGGTGAACAGTCCCTTTGATTTTTCTCACCGAAACCGGTTTCCGCTGGAAGATCTTCACCGAATGGTCAGAGCTGTGATGTTTCCCGAATCGCTACCCAAGAACCAGCGCTTCAACCTCACGGCATCCGACCTGGCTTTCCTGCACGAATACATGTCCATGCTCCCCGGCGAGTCGACCGATCCCCAATACGACGTGAAAGATCACTGGGATACCTACGTGAAATTCCTCTATTACGGATCGGTACCAAATACATACGACCCCAATATCCGGGTATTTAACAAAGTAGGAGAGGCCTACGGATTTTTGATCGATGGTGCCTATTTCCATGATGTAAAGAACAATATCGAGTTCCTGCTCAGCGCCGTGATCTATTGTAATTCGGATGGGATCTTCAATGATGATAAGTATGATTATGATAACGTCGGGTTTCCGTTTTTAAAGGAACTTGGTCGTTTGATACACGATCACGAGATGAGTAGATGAGCACTCCTTTAAACTATTTGGTCTCATCCCCTCATCTCCTCATCCAACCCCTCAACGTTCAACCATGCACCTCTCCACCTTCCTCACTCGCTTCAACGAACCCGAGACGCTCAAAATGGCTCAGTTGGGGCGGGAGCTTCGTGCCAAAGGCATTGATGTGATCGACATGAGTTTGGGCGAACCGGATTTCGATACGCCCGCCCACATCAAAGAGGCAGCGATACAGGCTATTCGCGACAATTGGAGTCACTATACCCCTGTAGCGGGTTTCCCCGACCTGCGCGCCGCGGTCTGCACCAAATTGAAACGCGATAACGGATTGGATTACGCGCCCGAGAATGTTGTCGTTTCTACCGGTGCCAAACAAAGTCTGGCAAACGTGATCTTATCATTAGTGGATGAAGGCGATGAGGTCATCATTCCTACCCCTTTTTGGGTGACCTACAGTGAACTGGTCAAGATCGCGCGCGGAAAAGTAGTGACCGTCCGAACCTCCGCTGCCAGCGGATTCAAAATATCCCCCGAACAGCTCGAAGCGGCCATCACCCCCCGTACCCGCGTATTTCTTTTTTCCTCACCGTGCAATCCCAGCGGATCGGTCTACAGCGCCGCCGAGCTGCAGGCGCTGGCCGAGGTATTTCGAAAGCATCCGAATATTATTATCCTGTCCGACGAGATCTACGAGTACATCAATTTCGTGGGCGAGCATGCCAGTTTGGCCTCGGTGGCCGAGCTGAAAGAGCGGGTCGTGATCATCAACGGACTCAGCAAAGGGTTTGCGATGACCGGCTGGCGACTCGGATACATCGCTGCCAACAAAGAGATCGCGAAAGCCTGCGAAAAGGTACAAGGGCAATTCACCAGCGGTGCCAACTCCATCGCACAAAAAGCTGCCGTTACAGCCCTCACCTCCGACCTCCGTCCAACCCGGGAAATGACGAAGGAATTCGCCAGACGTCGCGCGCGGGTGTTGGAGCTGGTAAACGATATTCCCGGCGTGAATTGCCCCGCACCGGAAGGAGCATTCTATGTATTTCCTGACATGAGTGCTTATTATGGAAAGTCCGACGGAGAAACCACGATCCGCAACGCCGCAGACCTCAGCATGTACCTGCTCAACAAGGCACATGTATCGTCCGTCATGGGCGATGCCTTTGGAGAGCCCACTTGTGTGCGTTTCTCTTTTGCGAACAGTTTACCCAAGATCGAAGAAGGGTGGGAGCGGATCAAAAAAGCATTGGCCGCATTGCGCTAAGCTGATTTCGACAGATCCAGTAATTCCTGATGCAAGTCCAGCACCTGTTGTAATAAAGGCTGTTGCTCGTCGTTGATGACGACCCGGTCGCAAAGCCGACGCTTGATCTCCTCGTCGATCTGTCTTTTCATACGGGCGAGAACCGTTTCGCGGTCGACCGACTCGCGTTGCATCACCCGTTTGATGCGAAGCGATTGAGGGGCATAGACCCCTACCACCCAATCAAGTCCTTCCGCCGCGCCGCTTTCAAATAACAAGGCCGATTCTTTCACCACGTACGGTGCCTGTTGCGTGCGCATCCATCTATTGGCATCCGCTATGGTAGCGGGGTGTATGATCTGGTTGAGTTTTTCCAATGCGGCCGGGTCATTGAAAACGATCGAGGCCAGCCGACGGGTATCGGGTTGCTCGTGGGTGTAGATGTCGGTGCCGAATGTTTGTTGAATGGCCTGACGAACCGCCGGGTCTTCCCGCATCAGACGTTTGGCCTCTACGTCGGCCGAATAGATCGGAATGCCCAGGGATTGAAAGATCCGGGCCACGGTCGATTTTCCGCTGCCGATCCCGCCGGTGAGACCGATTCGAAGCATGTTATTTTTTCTCTGGCGTGGGCTTGTTCAAGGCCGTGGTCCAATCCATACTGATGGCGGAGCGCTCGATCTTGAGGTAGCTACCCGGACTCACCTCCAACTGAATCGTACCATCCTCGTTCACTTTATTGATGGTACCGTGAATACCGGCGATGGTCACAATCTTTTCGCCTTTACCCAACTCATCGATGAATTTTTTCTGCTCTTTTTGTTTTTTGGCTTGGGGACGGATGAAGAACAGCCAGAATACCAAAATGATCATGCCCATAAAGAGCAGGGATCCGTAGTCGCCTAGCGGACCACTCGGCTTGCCGGTAGCACCACCGCTGGGAGGCGGAACGCAGGAGGAGAGATAAAGGACTACAGTCAGCAGGGGTAAGATCATTCGGTTGAGCATAACAACAGTTGAGGGTGGTAAATATTATTTCTTATCGATCTGGCCGGAAAAGCTCAGCGTCTGTTCCCGATTGGGTTTAAGGTTGCCGATCACATGTACCTGTTTGAGGATGCTGCCTTCTCCGCTGCCGTTGAAGGTGGCTTTGATCATGCCTTCCTCCCCGGGAGCGATGGGTTTTTCGGGCCGCTCGGGTACGGTACAGCCACAGGAGGCTGTTGCATTCTCAATGACCAGGGGTTTGTTACCCACGTTCTTGAAGCGCCAGACAATGTCGACCGATTGATTGGCCTTGAGTTTACCGAGGTTTCGGTCGACCGGATCCAGCCATTCCACTTCAGTCAGATTCACGGTATCTGCCAGTGCCTGGGCCAGCGCTTCTTTTTTTTGAATCTCCGCATCCGTGGGTGTTGGCTGTTTCTCCACTTGCTTGCAAGCGGCTAATGCCACGATCAGGCCGATAACAGGAAGGAATTGGTGCAGTTTCATACGAATGGATACAAATATATTAACGAAGGCTATGATTTTTTGAATTCGATCTTTTTGAGGTCGCCGGAGCGCACCAGATCCTGATGGATATTATCCAGGATGCCGTTCACAAATTGCCCCGATTGTGCCGTGCTGTATTCTTTGGCCAGGTCGATGTATTCGTTCAGGGTCACTTTGGGCGGAATGGTCTCGAAATAGAGTAGCTCGGCCAGTCCCATCTTCATCAAGATCATATCCAGCGTGGCAATACGCTCGGGGTCCCAGTTTTTCAATTTAGGGATGATCAGACTTTGGAGGTGTTCGGATTTGTCGAGTACGGTCGTCAGTAATACTTTGCCAAAGGCCAGTTTGTCGGCCGGGATCAACTGCTCGAACGATACCCCTTCTTTTTTTCCGCTGAGCTTACCGGGTTTCTGCAGGTATTGGGTGAGCAATTGCAGGATGGCTTCGGCATCGTCCTCCCAATTCGAAAAATGATCCTCCAACCATTCCTCGTAAGGTTGATATCCGATCAGGTGGTCGTTCAGGATCTGCAGGAGGATCTTCTTTTCGTCGGATCGAACCCGCTCGGCCTTGGATATATAGGCATTGTAATGCTCGGATTCCAGCAATTGGGCGTGGATCTGTTTGATCAGGTCTGCGACCCCCTTTCGGGCGGCCTGGTCTTTTTGAAGCGGGGCGGAGAGGGTTTTGTCCTGCTGGATCTCCCACAGAATCTCATTGCCAGCCAGTTTGGTGTTGATCTGCAGATCTGCCGCTGTGGGCAGGTGTTTGGAGGCTTTTCGGTGGGCATAGCTTTCGACATGCCGGCCGATCTCGGTAAGGGTCCACAACAGAAAAACCAGGAGCTCCCGGGTCTGATCGAATTGTTTTTGAAGGGATTTGACGGGGTCGGGACGAGGATCGGTCGCCTCCAGGGTGGAGAGCGAATAAAGGGTCTGCATGACTTTGACCCGGATGTTGCGACGACTGATCATGATAAGAACTTGCGGCCGCAAAGATAGGGCAGGGCGGGGGATTGTTGGCTGTCAGTTTTTCCGCCCGAAACGTGTTCAAGGAGGCATTTGAGGAATCTTTTTCAGTGTCGACTGCTAAAATTTCAGTTCGCCCCCGCTTGGCATGTTATTTACAGTACCTTCGCCGCCCGCCGCTCTATCGGCTGGCACACATTTAAAAATTTTTAAAACCAATACGATTATGGCTAAGAAAGTCAATGTAACCCCGCTCCACGACCGGGTGATCGTGAAAGCCGCCGCTGCCGAAGAAAAAACTGCCGGAGGCATCATCATCCCCGACACCGCCAAGGAAAAACCGCAACGTGGCACCGTTATTGCAGCCGGTCCAGGTAAAAAAGACGAACCCGTAACCGTGAAGGCCGGCGATACCGTCCTTTATGGCAAGTACGCCGGTACCGAGATCCAGATCGAAGGTCAGGACTATCTCATCATGCGCGAGTCCGATATCCTCGCCATCGTTTGATCAATACACTAACCATTTAAACTAAAAATATCATGGCAAAACAGATCTTCTTCGACATCGAAGCCAGAAATAAAATGAAAAAAGGCGTGGACACGTTGGCCAACGCCGTGAAAGTCACCCTGGGCCCCAAAGGCCGCAATGTGGTGATCGAGAAAAAATTCGGTGCCCCCTCCGTTACCAAGGACGGCGTAACCGTTGCTAAAGAAATTGAATTGGAAGATCCCATCGAGAACATGGGAGCTCAAATGGTGAAAGAGGTTGCCTCCAAGACAGCCGACATCGCCGGAGACGGTACCACTACCGCCACCGTTCTCGCGCAAGCCATCATCAGCGAGGGATTGAAAATGGTAGCGGCGGGTGCCAATCCGATGGACCTCAAGCGCGGCATCGACAAAGCCGTTTCTATGATCGTCGATAATCTGAAAGGACAAAGCCAGACTGTTGGTAACGATAGCAAAAAGATCCAACAAGTAGCTACCGTTTCAGCCAACAACGATGAAACCATTGGTAAACTGATCGCCGAGGCTTTCGTTAAAGTTGGTAAGGAAGGTGTTATCACCGTGGAAGAAGCCAAAGGAACCGACACGACCGTGGATGTGGTAGAAGGTATGCAATTCGACCGCGGATATATCTCTCCCTACTTCGTAACGAACAGCGAGAAGATGGAAGCCGAGTTGCAAAATCCCTACATCCTGATCTACGACAAGAAGATCAGCAACATGAAGGATATCCTGCATATCCTGGAGAAAGTGGCTCAAGGTGGACGCCCGCTGCTGATCATCGCCGAAGACCTCGAAGGTGAAGCGCTCGCTACCCTCGTGGTGAACAAACTGCGCGGTACCCTGAAAGTAGCCGCTGTGAAAGCCCCCGGATTTGGCGATCGCCGCAAAGAGATGTTGCAAGACATCGCGATCCTGACCAAAGGCATCGTGGTGAGTGAAGAGCAAGGTTTCAAACTGGAGAACGCCGACCTGAGCTACCTCGGACAAGCTACTTCCGTCACCATCGATAAAGACAATACTACCATCGTAGGCGGTAAAGGAAAGAAAGAAGATATCACGGCCCGGGTAAATCAGATCAAAGCTCAGATCGAGACGACCACCTCTGATTATGACAAGGAAAAACTGCAGGAGCGTTTGGCCAAGCTCAGCGGGGGTGTAGCCGTATTGTATGTAGGAGCTGCTACCGAAGTGGAAATGAAAGAAAAGAAAGACCGCGTGGACGATGCCTTGCATGCCACTCGTGCGGCGGTAGAAGAGGGAATCGTTCCCGGTGGAGGCGTGGCCTTTATCCGTGCCATCGATGCTCTGGATGTGAAAGTAAAAGGACAGATCGAGGACGAGCAGACCGGCATGGCCATTGTTCGTCGTGCCCTGGAAGAGCCCATCCGCACCCTCACCGCAAACGCCGGAATCGATGGTTCCATCGTGGTGCAGAAGATCAAAGAAGGCAAAGGAGATTTTGGTTTCAATGCCCGCACCGAAGTGTATGAGAACATGTTCAAGGCCGGTGTGATCGACCCCACCAAGGTGAGCCGCGTGGCGCTGGAGAATGCCGCTTCCATTGCCGGTATGCTCCTGACCACCGAATGCGTGATCGCCGATAAGCCCAAAAAGGAAGAGCCCCATACCCATGGGGGTGCTCCCGACATGGGCGGAATGGGATACTGATAATCAGTGCGTTAAGCACTTTTCCCCAAGCCATTGCAAAACCCGACCCCATTGGTGGTCGGGTTTTTTCATTTGGATGCCTAAGTTTCATTATTTTGCTTGGCAATATTCTTACTCACCTCAACCACCTCCCATGACCAAAATTTTACGCATTTCCCTGCTTATCTTATTTGGTTTCTTTGCGCTTCAACCGGCTTTTGCTCAGCGTTCTTGTGCCACGCACGAGTATAATGAGGGCCTGATCGCGAAGGACCCTGCTTATGCTAACCGCTTGCAGCAGTTGGAAGCACATACGGATAATTTCGCCCGTAACCACTCCAACGAAGCTGTGTTGGTAACCATTCCCGTTGTATTTCACGTGGTATGGAACACGGCTGCACAAAATATTCCGGATTCAAAATTATTGGCTCAGCTCAACCAGTTGAATTTGGATTTCGCCAAGTTGAATACCGATTTTGGTACGGTGCCCTCGGTCTTTCAGCCCTATGGTGCCGATACAGAGGTGCAATTCTGTTTGGCCCAGCGTGACCCCAACGGTCAGGCTTCTACTGGAATCGTTCGGGTACAGACTTCTACTACAGCCTTCTCTACCAACAACAACGTCAAATTCACCGCTACGGGCGGTAGCGATGCCTGGCCTCGCGACAAGTACCTGAACATCTGGGTTTGTAACATGAGCGGTGGTACCCTGGGATACGCTCAGTTTCCCGGCGGTGCAGCCAATACTGATGGCATAGTGCTTTTGTATAGCTCCGTAGGTAGTATGCTGAGCCCTGGTACAGCAGTTCCCTACCACTTGGGTCGTACTGCTACACACGAAGTAGGTCACTGGCTCAATCTTCGTCACATTTGGGGAGATGCCACCTGCGGAAACGATTTCGTGGATGATACCCCGGTACAAAACGGCCCCAACTTTGGTTGCCCGGCCTTCCCGAAAAACAGCCCCGGCTGTACACAAACTTCGGGTAGCCCCTGGGCCACCAACTACCAAGGGGATATGTTCATGAACTACATGGACTATGGCGATGATCCTTGTTTAAAAATGTTCTCGATCGGACAGAAAAACCGGATGCAAGCTGTCTTTGCGACCGGTGGTCCTCGCGCACCGTTAATGACCTCTGACGGTTGCGTGCCGGTAGCCGGATTCAACCTTGGAACACCTGCTACCACTATCAGCGCTTGTCCGGCCGGTGCTACTATGTCCTCCACGGTAAATACCTCTGCCATCGGTTCTTTCACCGGTAACATCAACCTGTCGGTCACTTCCACGACCCCGGCTGGTTTGAACGTTACCCTCTCCACCGCCTCGGTGGCCGTGGGTAGTCCGTTTATCGTAACCCTCAACAACGCCAATACCCTGGCTAACGGCACCTATACGGCTACGATCACCGGTACATCAACCGGCGTTCCGAATAAGACCGTCACCGTTACCTTCCAGATCAACGCTGGTACCCCTCCTACGATCAGTTCGCAGCCGGCTAACCAGGCAGTTTGTATCGGACAGGCCGGTTCCTTCAGTGTAACCGCCACCGGCACCTATCAGTGGCAAGTTAGTACGAATGGGGGAACTACGTGGACCGACATCAGCGGCTCCACTGCCAGCAGTCTCTCCATCACCGGAGCGGCCAACCTGAATAACAATCAATATCGTTGCGTCGTCACTGGTCAGTGTGGTAGCACCACCTCCAGCGCGGCAACACTTACTGTAAATGCAACCACCGCCATCACTACTCAGCCCGTGAACTTGGCGCTTTGCTCTGGCAGCGCGGCCAGCTTTACCACGGCAGCAGCGGGTGGCGGACTGACTTACCAATGGCAATTGAGTACCGATGGCGGTACAACCTGGAACGCGATCGGTGGAGCAACTGCATCTACCTATAGCATTGCCAGTGTTGCCACTTCGCAGAACAACCATCAGTTCCGTTGTGTCGTTACCGGTACCTGCGGCAGTGCCACAACCAGTGCCGCTACGCTCACCGTTTCCTCCAACATCACGATCTCTGCACAACCCAGCAGCCAAACCGTCTGCGAAGCGACTAATATCAGCTTCGTATCGGGTGCCGCGGGGTCTGGACTTGCGTTCCAATGGCAGATCAGCACCGATGGGGGAACCACCTGGACCAACCTCAGCAACGGTGGTGTTTACGCTGGTGCCACTACTACTACCTTGAACATCACTGGTGTATTGCCCTCTCAGAATGGCAATCGTTTCCGGATGGTGGCTTCGAACACCAGTTGTGCCCCCGGTATTTCAAATGCCGCTACGCTGACGGTCAATACCTTCCCCAGCATCACCACGCAGCCCACTTCGGTTACGGTCTGTGAGGGTGGTACGGCCAACTTCTCCGTGGCAGCAACGACCGGAGTAGGCGTGTTATCTTATCAGTGGCAGTTCAGCACCAATGGTATCACATATACCAGCATACCGGGTGCGACCAGTTCTTCGTATAGCATCACGGGAGCGGTGGTTGGACAAAACAACTATGTGTTCCGCGTGATCGTTACGGCGGGTTGCGGATCTGTCAACTCAGCTTTGGTGCAGCTGACGGTAAATCCGTTCCCGATCATCAGCTTTAGTCCGCAGTCGACCATTTGTAAATCGGATCAGCCAATTGCCTTGAGTGCAACCCCAGCCGGTGGTACATTCTCCGGGGCGGGTGTAAGTGCAGGTAGTTTCAATCCGACCGTGGCCGGTGTGGGTGCGAGAACGGTTACGTACAGCGTTACCCAAGCCGGTTGTACATCGAATGCGGCCCGCACCATCTTGGTGAATCAGTGTGCCGAGCGTCAGCTGACGATCGATAAGTTCCCCGCGATCATCGTGTATCCGAGTCCGGGTAACGGCCGATTCAACATCGGTATCAGTACCGACCTGATCACTAAGCTCGAGGTTCGTGTCTTCAACTCGATGGGTCAGCAGATCAAGTCGCAGAGCTTCAGCGGTGTTCGCTACGGCTCGGTGCTGCCGATGGATATCTCTGGCCAGCCCAGCGGTACCTACCAAGTATACATGGTGAACGACGAGAATGGTAAGGTCACGACCAAAGCCAGCAGTATCGTCATCTACCGATAATCATTTCTAATCTCGCTTTAAAGAGCCCTTCAGGAAACTGAGGGGCTTTTTGTTAGGTGAAGGGTGAAGGATGAACGGTGAAGGATGAACGGTGAAGCCCAAACCCTGCTCTTCGACCTCCGAAGCCTTGCGACGGAGGGCCCTTCATCCTTCACCCTTCATCATTATCCACATTGCATGTGGAAAACCCCAAAATCCCCGCTAAAAATCCCGAAACCCAAGGGTCACAATTCCTTAACTTAGTCACTACACAATGTTTGTGGAGCGGGCGTATTTTCGCTTCGAAAATACAATTGTTAAAGCCTGTCTTTCTGCTTTGTCATTTAACCAAAACATCCAGTCGTAATTGCAAACTCAAACTGCATCTAATAAAATCTATATGAAAGCATTCAAAGTATTTTTCGCGATCGTCTTCGCCATGATGTTGGGGGTGAATGGGGTAGTGGGGCAGACTCTACTATTGAATGAAAATTTTACAGGGTTAACTACATCTTCGAATTTAGCTGGCC
>CAXRAX010000025.1:0-21381 GCA_964229195.1 Chitinophagaceae bacterium
GCCCGATGTTACAAACGATGGTCGTATCCTTCATGCGTTTGAAATGTTCGCCGGTGATCAGGTCGCGGCAACCGGAGGCGGTGACCACGATGTCGGCTTCAGCGACAGCATCGATCATGCGTTTCACCTCAAATCCGTCCATCGCAGCCTGCAGGGCACAGATCGGATCGATCTCGGTGACGATGACGCGACAGCCGGCACCGGCCAGGGAGGCGGCGGAACCTTTTCCGACGTCGCCATATCCACCTACTACGGCTACCTTACCGGCCAGCATGATGTCGGTGGCACGGCGAATGGCATCTACCAGGGATTCTTTACAACCGTACTTGTTGTCGAATTTGGATTTGGTAACGGAGTCGTTCACGTTGATCGCGGGCATGGGCAGGGTGCCTTTGGCCACGCGCTCGTAAAGGCGATGTACCCCGGTGGTGGTTTCCTCAGAAATTCCTTTTACATGCTGGGCAAGTTCCGGGTACTTATCGAGTACCATGTTGGTCAGGTCGCCGCCATCGTCGAGGATCATATTCAGGGGGCGATCGGCACCACCAAAAAACAGGGTTTGTTCGATGCACCAGTCGGCTTCTTCGATGGTTTGTCCTTTCCAGGCAAAGACACCGATGCCGGCGGCGGCAATGGCTGCGGCGGCATGGTCTTGGGTAGAGAAGATATTACAGGAGCTCCATTTAACTTCCGCACCCAGGGCCACGAGGGTTTCAATGAGTACGGCGGTTTGGATGGTCATGTGCAAGCATCCGGCAACGCGGGCACCTTTCAGGGGTTGGGAGGCACCATATTCCGAACGGATGGCCATCAATCCGGGCATCTCGGCCTCGGCGAGGCGGATCTCTTTGCGGCCCCATTCGGCCAGGGAGATGTCGGCTACTTTATAAGGGAGACTGAAATCGATCTGTACAGTTTGGGTGGACATATGATTTATGTTTGGTTTGTCGGCCGCAAAGGTAAAGGATAGATCTATATAAACCGGTATTTGTTCAAGGGTCACTGAACTGGCCGGCCCATGATATAATCGTTCATCCAAAAGCCGTTTCCGATCTCAAAATCGGCTTCCCGGAGGATCTGGAATCCCATCTTATGATAAAAGCCGACGGCCGGATTGGTGCGGTTTACCTGCAGTTCGAGATGGGTTGGACCCTTTTGTCGGATCCGCTCCATCACGTTTTCCAATAATGTTTTACCCAGTCCCTGTCCATGCATTTCCACCCGTACATAAAGTTTTTCCAATTTCCATTGGGTATCGGATAGGGGGCAATAGGCCGCATAGCCGAGGGCCTCGCCCGATTCGGTTTCCAGTAGCAGGAACTGGTGTCCTGCTTCCATTTGCTGTCGGAGTGATTCGGGGCTATACATCCAGTTCAGCATATAATCTCGTTGGGCCCGGGAGATCATCGTACCATAGGCCTTTGGCCAGATGTCATGGGCAAGGGTACGGATGGTCTGGATGTCTTGCAGACCGGCAGGTCGTATGGAAAGGCTCATTTTTCTTTTCGTAAGTGGGGGGCACTTCTCGGAGTGGTATCCTTTCGCTCGGTAGGCGACTTGGGTCCTGGTTTCTCTTCGGGTTCTTGTTCCTCATAATCCTCGGCCGTTCCCACCCCGGTATTCTCTCCGGTGGCTCCAGGCAGGGGGTCCGTATCACTGATCAGAATATCGGCCGGGCTTATTTCGGTGCTGAGGTTTTCGGGAACCAGGAACCGTGCTGTTTTTGCAATGCCTGTTCGGGAGTCGGCCAACACTTTCCCCAAGAAATACTCGCAAATGGGACGGGCCATGCGGGATCCGTCGCCTTGGTTTTTGATGAATCGGTCATCAAATCCGACCCAGGCGCCCATCAGCAATTGGGGCGTGAATCCGATGAACCAGGCATCGGCATTGTCGTTGGTGGTACCGGTTTTGCCTCCCATCTCCAAGGCGCCTACGCGGGCGCGCATGCCGGCAGCCGTTCCTTTGTCTACCGCCCCTTGCATCACGATCGACATGGTATAAGCGGTGGCTTCACTCACCACTTCCTTTCGGTCGGCCAGGTAATCGATCTCTTTGAGTATGCGTCCGTTTCGGTCTTCAATTCGGAAGATGGAGCGGGGTTTGATCGAGAAGCCACGTCCGGCAAAAATGGTATATCCCCACAACATCTCATAGAGCGATAGGTCGCAGGAGCCGAGACAAATGGAAGGATAAGGCGTGATGGGTGTGGGGATATTCAACCGTCCTAAAAAATCGGCGAAGGCTTCGGGCCCCACTTGTTTCATGATATACGCCGTGGCACAGTTTTTTGAATAGGCCAGTGCATTGGCCAGGGTGATGGTTCCGCCCCCGCACTCTCGCTGGGCAGGTACCCAACCGGAGCCCGGGAAGAATTGGGCCACGTTCTCGATCTCGCTCTCAGGCCGGAATCCTCTTTCCTCTATTGCTTGTGTATAGAGCAAGGGCTTGATGGTGGATCCGACTTGTCGTTGGGTCTTGATATTGACATGGTCGTATTTATATCGTTGAAAATGGATGCCGCCAACCCAGGCACGGACCGCTCCCGTTACGGGGTCCATCGCCATAAAGCCGGCCTGCTCCATTTGTTTGTGATACTTGATGGAATCGAGCGGACTCATCAACGTGTCGGTCTCGCGTTTTTCATTCCAGGAAAAAATCCGCATGGGAACTTTTTTCTGGAACGCTACTTTGATCTCGGATTCACTGTACCCATCTTCTTCCAGGTTCCGCCAGCGATCTGAGTCGCGCATGGCCCTTTCCAGAATGGAGCCTTTGTCTTTCCAGATCGATCCGTTGCGGATCGAGGGACGGTTGTTGACCGATTGTTGCAACTGCGTCATTTGGCGGGCGACACCCTCTTCGGCATATTGCTGCATGCGCAGATCGATGGTGGTGTATATGCGAAGTCCGTCCTTATAAATATTATATTCCTCTCCATCGGGCCTTTTGAGATCCTGAAGCATCTCGCGGATCTCCTCTTTCAGGATCTCACGGAAATAGGGCGCCTCTCCGGTGTTTTCGTCCAGTTTACGAGAGTTGAGGGTGATGGGCAGGGCCTTCAAACGTTGGGCTTCCGCGGCATTGATCTTTCCGTTTACTTCCATTTGCCCCAATACCACATTTCTTCGCTTCAGCGCCGAGGTCGGATTGCGTATTGGGTTATAAAGGGTATTTCCTTTCAGCAGGCCGATCAACAAGGCCGATTCTTCCGCTCGGAGTTCGATGGGTTCTTTTTGAAAAAAGGTCAGAGAAGCATTTCGAATGCCATAGAGGTTGTTTCCGAACGGAACTGCATTGAGGTAAAGGGTGAGGATTTCTTCTTTTGAAAAATTTCTTTCGAGCCGGACGGCTATGATCCATTCCTTCATCTTTTCCACGACGCGCCAGGCTTTGTTCTTGCTGCCCTGTGCCAGCAGGGCTTTTGCCAATTGCTGCGTGATGGTGCTGCCACCCCCTTCGGTACCCAGGGAGAGCAAGGCTCTGAGGGTAGACTTGAAATCGATCCCGTTGTGGTTGTAGAAACGTTCATCCTCAGTGGCCACCAAGGCATCGATGACCGTGTGCGAGATATCCCGGTAGCGGACCGGCGTGCGGTTGCCGCGTTCAGTGTAATACTTGCCCATCAGCGTACCGTCGGTCGCATACACCTCCGAGGCTTGTACAATGTCCGGATTTTCCAACTCGGCCAAGGAAGGCATATAGCCAAATACGCCCCAATTCGCCAGCAGGATGAACAAGGCCAGCAACAAAAAACCGATCCCAAAGCTTTTCCAGAACAGTCGATTCCAGGGGTGGGCGGCAGCGGCTTTCGGGGGAGCAGGTTTCATGCGATATCAAAATTACTGTATCGAACTTACTATTGAGGAAAATAGCGGACCGCTGCGTCAACGATACAGATCGGGATATTCGCTGAGCAGAAAATTCTCATACGCATCGAAGCTGCCCTCAGTCTTGACCCGATCGATATTCTCCGGGTCGATGATGCCAAAGCGGTACCGAGTGACGCTGAGCCAAGAGAAGATCTCCGAGGGGGCCAACCGTTTCATTTCTTTCAGATAGACCAGCGCAGCGTCTGCCTGAGCAAAAGGCCGGATCAGTAACAGTTGTTGTTTCTCACTGAGCTTGATCAATTCGATCTCAAATGTGGTATTGTAATGATGCACACGGTTGTAGCGGAAGACAGAATTCTTTGCTTCGTTGGCAAACACCTGATCCACTTCTTGCAGGATCACCGCCACCTGATGAGGCTTCCCGGGGCGATAAATATAAGGCGACCGGTTGCGGGTGGTCCGAAGACTGTCATTGCGCATACTATCCGTTCGGGGCAGGGTGGCTGTTGGTACCGACGCTGCGGGTGCGGTAGAGGGCGGGCGATTGCCGAGGGCGGGAGCAGATTCGGTTTGGGCCGACGAATCGTTTCGTAATTCCTGTTCGATGCTGTCGCGTCGAACCAGCACGCGGATCAGGGTTTCGGCTTTGGCTGCCAGGGGAGAGGACTGAAAGTGTTGTATGATATGATTCAGTCGGTCGATGGCCAGGCTATCGGATCGCTGTTGGATACGATATACGGCCTCTACATAAAGTAATTGGGGCGTCCAGTAATGTTTCCCGTAAAGTGAGTCGGCCTGTTTTTTCATGGCAATCGCCTCGGCATACTGACCGCTGAGAAAACGGTCGTAGATCGATTGGTAAAAGCTTGTCGCCTGGTTCTTTTTTTCAGCCGCCGGATCTTTTCCGGATACCACCAGCTGCGTCTTTTCCGAAGCGGGAAAATCTTTTTCCAAGAGCTGTCGGATGGTTAGGGCTCTGGTGGTATCCTGGTTTTTTCGGTAGCAATAAAAGAGTAGGAACAGGGCCTCGTCCATCGGTTGAAAGGCCGGATAACGATCGCGGAGCTTTTCAAGTGCTCCGGTGCCATTGGCACAATCTTCCAGGCGTTGGATATAGGCTTTGCCCAGCGTGAACCAGGCTTGTTGCAGGGAATCATGTAGCGGTACTTGTTGTTCGGGCAGCAGTGGCAGCTTTTCGTAAAGGGATTCGAAACTAAGTTCATTGTCGGTGGGGGGCGTTTGTCCGGCACCTACATTCCCTCCGCCCGTGGGTTGTTGCTGGGCCATTTTGATCGCCGCGATCCGTCGCCATTGATCCACGTTGGGACGATTGCCCCAGCGAGCCTGGAACTCGGCTACCCCTCGCGACCGAGAGTTGGCATTGTAGAAATACCACTCGCCCTTGGTGTCGCTTCCGGCTCCGAATACAGTGGTGCTGCCGCCTCCGCTTATGCTGGTTTGTCCGCCGTCGTCTTTGAGTCCCTGTTTGCGACGAAGTTCCTTCACCAGCTTGCGGATGAATTCTTTTCGTTCTTCTTCGGGTAGGGAGACGATGCGCAGGATGCTGTCTTGCCGTTCGATGATCTCGAGTTGCGTGGCAATGATGCCCAGGGCGTCTTTCCACTGGCGGATCGAATCGGGGGATAGTAGTTTGGGATCGTCCAGTTTGATGCTGTCGTAAAAGTTATAGGCTTGTCTGTATTGTTTTTGTTCCAGGAAGAGCCGGGCCAGTTGTTCAAAGGCCTGGTTGCGTTGTGAGGGATTGTTGGAGGGAACCTGCAGGCTGCTCATCAGCAATTCTTGGGTGGCGATTCGGTCGCCGGTTTGCCATTGCATTTGCGCAGCCATGTAGTAGATGATGTCTCGGTAATCGGCGTACTTGTCGCGCTTGGCCATTTGCTTGAGGTCCCGAATATTGTTGGCGATCTCATCTTGGTTTCCATCCCGATTCGTCCGGATCGATCCCAATCGGGCATAGATCTCCAGGATGGGATTGGTGGTGCGGGGGATACATCGACGATAGAATTTTTCCGCTTCGGTCCACTTGCCGCTTCGCTCATACAATTGTCCTAATAAATATTCCCAACGAGCCCGCTCATTTGGGTCGTTTGCCTGGTCCAGTGCCAGGCTCAGGTGTTTGGCGGTGCTGTCCCAATTCTGTTGTTGATAGAACAGCCAGGCTTGTACTTCATGCAAGTCCAACGCCAACCGATCGGGAAAAGCCGGATCGCGTCGGAGGGCCTCGATCAGGCTGGCGGCCTCGGCGAGTTGGTCCTGTGCGATGAAATTGCGTACCTGCCAAATGAAGGCATCGTTTCGGCGGGGCGGTGTTTTGGCAAAGAGCTTTTGCAGCCGTCCTTCTTTTTCGGGTGTGGAAATGCTCAGTGCATTGTTTCCGTCCCGCGCACTGCCGATGGTCTTGATGTATCCATCTTTCTCACGTGGGGCGTAGGCTTGATTTATAAATTGAAAGAGGATCCGGGCCGAATCGAATTTGCGTTGAAAATAATACGCGGCACCCCAGAGTAGGTAGAGATCGTCGGTCCAATCGTTTCGCAGGTCATGCAGCACCACGCCCGAATTGCTTTTCCAAATGATGGAGTCCAACTGTACGGCATCCTCTGCGGTTTTTTCCAGGCTGTAATTGTAGAAGGGTAGGAGTTTGGTGTAGTCATCCTGAAAGGCCTGCTTGGCCCGGTCGATCACCTCGTTGAGCTTCTGGGAGGCATTGAAAAAATAGTTGTATCGGGTGACGGTGTTTTGCAGGATGCGCTGCGGCAACCGGATCTTTTTGTCCGGGGTCCGTTCGCTGCGCAGCAATCGGTCCTCGTATTCCTTGGGCTTGTCGAGTTTGATCTGATAGGCCACCTGGGCATGACAAACCCCGGTGGTCAGGGCGACCCACAGCAGCAGAGACCGTAAAGACTGGCGGTGAAACATGTCGGTCGACTAATAACTCCTTTTTGACGGATTTAGTATGTGCTGCTCCTCCTAAAAAAGCCGCTCCGGAGGGCCTGTTTTAGTGCAGGGTGGCAACCCATGCGAAATTACCCTTTTTGGGCACAAGGTCCACTACCGGAAAGAGTTGATTTTCCTATCTTTATGCAAAGGCTTTCATGATCAAGTTGGATACAGCTTCGGCTTGGAAAAGGTTTCAGAACCGCTACCGGATGGTGGTCATGAACGATGACACCTACGAGGAGCTGACCAGTTTTCGGCTCACCCGGGGAACGGTTTATGTGGGACTGAGCATGGTGTTTGTTCTTTTGGTGGGATTGACCACGGCACTCATCGTATTCACGCCGCTGAAGTATTACATACCCGGGGCAGGGGATAACTACCGGTCGGTACGCCAGCTTCGTCAATTGCAGTTCCGGGTCGATTCTCTTGAGCGGCAGGATGCGTACAAGGCGCAATACATTTTGGGATTGAAGAAAGTCCTCTCCGGCTCCAGCGCTGCCCCCTTGGATACTACCGCCCTTCAAATTCCCGCCCCGGAAATACTCACCGACTAAAAAAATCATTATGTTCACCTCGAAAACAAAAACACCTTCTATGGCAACCATCCCGGCCTCCTCTCCATCGGCTACCCTGATCGGAGCAGGAACGACCCTCAAGGGCGACATACACAGCCAGCAAGACCTGCGCATCGACGGAACCGTGATCGGAAACATCAAGAGTTCCTCAAAGATCATCATCGGACAGGGCGGTGTGGTGGAAGGCGACCTCGAAAGCACGCAGTGCGACGTGAACGGGAAAGTCAATGGTAACATCCGCTGCCGCGAGTTGCTCCAGCTTCGGGGTGAATCGGCCGTAACCGGAAACTTGTATGCCGGCAAGTTGCAGATCGAGCCCAGTGCCACGTTCAACGGACAATGTCACATGGGTGCCAACATCGTCGAGATGGGAAGCAATGAACAAGCCAGCACGGCCGTCATCTGATAATCGCTCCCCTTGGCGTTACCTGGGACTGGCCACACAGATCATGGTCTATCTGGTCCTGGCCGTCTGGGTTGGATATCGGTTGGATAAGTTCCTTGGGATCTTTCCGGTACTGACTGCCCTTTTTCCGCTACTCATTCTGGTAATTCTTTTTTATAAACTGATTCGCGAAACGCGTAAATGACCTCCGTATGAATAACCTGTCCTCCGAGCGAATCTCCCTCCTTTCTCCTCTTGTTCTGCTCTACACGGTACTGGCGGCTGCGATCTTTTTTTTCAGCGAAAGACTTGCGACCACCGGAGCAGATGTGCGGGTACTGCACGGCGCCAACACGATCGTTTTTCTGGCGACCCTGGCGGCCTCGGTCTGGCTCACGATCCAGTTTCAACGATCGGGCGGACAGGCGGCCTTGAAAGGACTCTACGGCGGATTCATGATCCGTTTCTTTCTCATCGCCCTGTCGGCCTTTGTTTACATTTTGCTCAAGCGAAAAGAGGTTAATGTACCCGGACTGATCGGCGGAGCGATCTTCTATGTGTTGTATTGGTTGGTCGAGATCCGGAGCTTGCGAAGCAAAATGAAATCCACCTCCACGCATGCCTAGGAAGGAAGTTCCGCTGCAAACCCTCGCAGATTTTCTTCCTCCGGCCACCACGGAGCCGGTGCTCGAATACCTGAATCGATTTGGCGTACACCTGACCATCACCCGGGCCCGTCGCACCTTGCTGGGCGATTATCGACATCGGTATCAACACCAGCCACACCGTATCTCGGTCAACGGGAATCTAAATCCCTATGCTTTTTTGATCACTCTGTTGCACGAGTTGGCGCATCTGCTTACCTACGAGCGCTATGGGAATCGGGTATCGGCCCATGGTACTGAATGGAAATCCTGTTTCGCCGATCTGTTACAGGTTTTTTTGATGAACCGATCGTTTCCGTCATCGCTGGAAAAGGAATTGCAGCGTACGATGCAAAACCCAGCAGCCAGCAGTTGTGCCGAAGAGGGATTGATCCGCGCCTTGCGTCAGTACGATCTGCCTAACAAGAAACAGGGGGGTGTTCTGATAGAGGAATTGGCGTTGATGGCTGAATTTTCCACGCCAGACGGAAGACGATTCCGGGTAGAGAAAAAAATGCGGAAGAGATACTTGTGTACCGAGCTTACCACCGGTAAGCAGTACGCATTCTCGCCAGTTTATGAAGTGATCCCGCAGGCCGGATCAGGCAACCGCTTCGCGCACTAAGGCCGCGGCCTCACTGAGCAGAATGGCCGAGCGTACTTTCAGGCCGCTTTCATCGATCAGTTTCTTTGCTTCCGGGGCATTGGTGCCTTGCAGGCGTACAATGATGGGGATGTCGATGTTGCCAAGATTCTTGTAGGCATCGATGACACCTTGCGCCACCCGGTCGCAACGAACGATACCGCCAAAGATGTTGATGAGGATCGCTTTGACATTCGGATCGCGAAGGATGATCTTGAATCCGGCCTCTACGGTCTGGGCATTGGCCGTTCCGCCCACATCCAAAAAGTTAGCTGGCTCGCCGCCACTGAGTTTGATCATATCCATGGTGGCCATGGCCAGTCCGGCCCCATTTACCATGCAGCCCACGTTGCCATCGAGCTTCACGAAATTCAAATTGAATTTTCCTGCTTCTACTTCGGTGGGGTCTTCTTCCGATTCATCGCGCATGGCCGCTACTTCCGGATGACGCATCAGGGCGTTGTCGTCGATGTTCATCTTGCAATCGACCGCCAGGATCTGGTCATCGGCCGCCTTGAACAGGGGATTGATTTCCAGCATCGAGCAGTCGAGCCCAACGTAGGCATTGTATAGGTTCGTCACGAATTTGACGCAGTTCTTGAAAGCATTGCCGGAGAGTCCGAGGTTGAACGCGATCTTTCGGGCCTGGAAGCCGGGTAGCCCACCGCCAGGATGTACCCATTCTTTAAAAATCTTTTCGGGCGTATCGTGTGCCACTTCCTCAATGTTCATGCCGCCTTCCGTGCTGTACATGATCACGTTCTGTCCCTTGCTGCGGTCGAGGAGGATGGAGAGATAAAATTCCTTACGCTCACTGGGCCCGTCGTAATACATGTCCTGCGCGATCAAGACGCGGTTGACTTTTTTACCGGCGGGTCCGGTCTGCAACGTCACCAAGGTACCTCCCAGGATCTGTCCGGCATATTCCTTTACCTGATCGAGTCCCTTGCCCACCTTCACGCCGTTGATACCGGTTTCCTTAACGGTGCCTTTACCGCGACCACCCGCGTGGATCTGGGCTTTGATCACGGCGAATGGACTGCCGCTGACCGAACGGATCTGTTCAAAGGCGGCGGCGACTTCTTCCACCGTGGCACAGGCGACGCCCTCTTGCACGGGCACCTGGTATTTTTTCAGTAGCGACTTGGCTTGGTATTCGTGAAGATTCATACCGGAAATTTTGCCGCGAAGATAAGTCCATCTTAACAGTTTTTTCCGTCGATTCTTGTCCAGGGAAACTAGCTTTGCGCCCATGCGTCCCGGTTTGCTTATTTCGTTGTTTTTGCTGCTGTTCGCCGCCTTGTCGGAGACCCGCGCGCAAGACCCTGGCATACGGGGATTGGGTGGAAGATTGGGACCGGGTGGCGGATTACCCGGAGGTGCTGGCGGACGTTTTTCGGGCATGGGTGCATCCGGTGGGGGTGACAGCCTGAAACGACGCAACCGCATGGAAGACTCCCTTACCATCCATTACCGATTCTTGGAGTCGCCAACCGTTCAATGGCTCGACTCCACCGTCAACGAGATCGATCGCCGATTTCCCCTACGCTCCGACTGGATTCATCTGGGGAACCTCGGTACGGCCGCCCGACCGCTCGCCTTCACCCCCCGAATGACCCCCGGTTTTGATCACGGGTTTCATGGATTGGATATCTATGCCTGGACGCCCGAGCGAGTAAGATATTACCAAACAACCCGGCCCTATACCGACCTAAACTATCTGCTGGGCAGCCGCGCCGAGCAGATCATCGAACTTCTCCATACCCAAAATATCCGTCCCCAATGGAATGTCATGGGCAGTTACCGGATGATCAATGCCCCCGGCTTTTTTCAAAATCAGATCAGCAACCATCATAACTACGCCCTGAGCAGCCGCTATCAATCCAATAACCTGCGGTATACCCATTATTTCTCCCTTACATCGAACAAGTTGCAAGTAGGGGAGAATGGCGGGGTGACCGAAAACGGAAACCTGCTCAACGATCCAGTCTATAAAGAGCGCTACACCTTGCCCACCCAACTGGGCGGATCCAATACGTTTTCCGCCAATTTTTTCAGCACCCAGATCCGAACGGGTAATTTTTATCGCAGTACACAATATTTGTCGCGGCATCAATATGATTTCGGCAGAAAAGATTCTTTGGTGACCGACTCCACCGTCATCCCCCTTTTCTTTCCGCAGTTTCGCGTGGAGGCAACCCTTCGGTACGACCACCTTCGATTTAATTTTCGGGATGAGCGAGGCGATTCCAATTACTACGGTCCGAATTATGACTGGCGCTGGTTGCAGCGATACGATACGGTAGACCTTCAAGATGAATGGAAAGTACTGGCGGGTGAACTGGCCTTGTATCAATTTCCAGATCCCAAGAACTTGCATCAATTCATCCGCGCCTCGGCCAAGGTTCAATCGTATCAGGGCATAACCCGTCTCTTCCAGCCTTCCTTTGTCAACACCTCCGTTCAAGGGGAATACCGGAATCGTACCCGTAACCGGAAATGGGATTTGCTGGCCGCGGCTACGTTCTACCTGACCGGATTTAACCAGGGCGATTATCACCTGCAAGCCTCCATGCTTCGTGCACTGCCCAAGCAACAAGGTTCCCTGCGGCTTCAATTTGAACAGGCCAATCGTCAGCCGGCGTTCTTATTCGATTCCCGAAGCAGCTTTCACCCCTTGCCTTTTGCATTCGAGGCCAAAAAAGAAAACCTCACACGGCTTTCCGGTGAACTGCGATGGGACCGGATCGGCCTGGAACTGAGCGGGAATTATTACCTGATCAGTCAATGGGCTTATTGGACTCAGTACAACCAACCCGGACAAACGGATGCGCTCTTCAACTTCTTGCAGATACGAGCTGCCAAAACCTGGCGATTGGGTAAGTTCTGGCGATGGAACGCAGAGATCCTCTGGCAACAGCGGATCGGATCGGCTCCGGTCAATGCCATTCCTTTTTTCACGCGTCACAAGATCGGATACGAAGGCAATCTCGGATTCAAGAACCTTCAGCTGGCTGCGGGCATCGAGATCCGATATCGACCTCCTTATCAGGCCGATGGGTATTCGCCTGTGCTGGGACAGTTCTTCTACCAAGACAGTATAACCATCCGCAATCCGCTACCCGATTTAGCCGCCTACGCCCATTTTCGGATCAGGCCTTTCACCGCCTTCGTCAGAGCCGAAAATCTCAATACGGCACGTGACCTCGACGGATTTGGCTTCACACGAAACAATCCGGTGGCTCCGGGCTACTATCTGCCGGGGTTACAGGTGCGGGTAGGGGTGTTCTGGCGGTTTGTAAATTGACCTAACTTTGCATGACAATGCGTAAAGGAATCTATGCCATCGTGGTGGTGCTCTACCTCCTGCTCTCCTCCGGAGTGGTACTGCAGCTGCATTATTGCATGGATCGCCTGGCCGAGATCGGTCTTTTTACGTCCGATCACAAAGATGTCTGCGATGATTGCGGTATGGACATGGATGCAGACAACGATTGCTGCCATGATCGTACCGATGTGATCAAACTGGTGCAGGATCAAACCTACCAGGCTGGATCCTTCTCCTTGTCCAAAATAAATATCACGGAATTACCTGCCTCTCTATCGATTCCGGATTTGGTGCACCATTCACAAAACGACTCCCCGTTGGTTGGTTCGGGTCCGCCCGATCCGCTACACGGTCGTTACCGATACCGAGCCTTGCGGGTTTTTCGAATTTGATGCGGGTATCGTTCGGTAGTCCCTCGCGCGCTCATTTTATTTTTTTAAACTCAAATATTGAATTATGAAACATATTCTCACTTCGCTGGTCTTGGTTATTTCCCTGAGCCTGGCCGCCCAACAAACCTCCACGTTTGCCGTATCCGGGAATTGTGGCATGTGTAAATCTCGTATTGAAAAGGCCGCCAAAGAAGCCGGTGCCACGGAGGCCAGCTGGAACGTCGAATCCAAGCAACTGACCGTTACCCTGCCCGCCAATGTTACCCTATCCGCAATCCAACAGAAAGTGGCTGCCGTGGGGCATGACAATGCTGGTGCAAAAGCTCCTGATGAAGTGTACAACAAACTTCATGGTTGCTGTAAGTATGACCGGGGTAGCGAATCGGCGACCAAAGAAAAAGGTAAGGAATCTTGTTGCGCTTCCGGTGAATCTTGCAAACACGATCAAGCGAAGTCCTCTACGGCAACCTGCGACAAGCCTTGTTGCAAAGACGGTAAATGCACCAAGGGGGATGATTGCTGTAAGAACAAAAAGAGCATGAATTGTTGCAAGGACGGCAAATGCAGTAAGCCGGGCCATACAGGAAAAGATTGCTGTAAGAAATCCTGATGCGAGCGAAATCATTCAGTAAGGTCATCGCAATAGCGGTGGCCTTACTCTTGTTTGCGGTTTCGTTGCAGGCACAATTCAGTCAGGGCCGTCTGCAGGCTACGGGACTGACCTGTGCACTATGCAGTAAATCCATTCATCAGGCACTCGATCAGCTTCCGTTCACGGAATTGGTCAAGCCCGAGCTGAAATCATCCTCATTCGATATCCGATTCAAAAGCGGACAGCCCGTGTCGGTCCAGTCGATCCGAACCGCTGTAGAGGATGCCGGATTTTTTGTGGGCCAGTTAACCTTAGAACTCTCTGTGGCAGCCGCCGATTCATTGCGTTCGGGGAATCGATTGCCGGGAGAAACGTCGGTCTATCAGGTATTGGGCGAATGGAAAGAAGGGCAGACACTTCAAGTGATCGAAAAGGGATTTTTGTCAGAAAAAGATCTGAAGCGTATCCTCAGCCGTTATCCCGAATCGCAAAATGAATTGGGTAAGGTGATCTATTTACTCCCGGTAAAAAAATGATGATGTTCATCCGACTATTTATTCTTGCCTTTTGCTGGCTGACCTGGTATGGGGCCAGTGGTCAGTCCCTGAACGGCAAAACCGCTTTCCCCATTGTTTTGAAGGACCCTTCCGGAAAAACCATCACCTTGGAGTCGTATAAAGGGAAATGGGTGCTGGTAGACTTCTGGGCTTCCTGGTGTGGTCCTTGCCGCGCCTCGAACCGGGTAGTTCAAAAATTTTATCCGAAGTGGAAGGAAAAGGGTATTGTGGTGATGGGGGTTTCACTGGATGAAGATCGGGCAGCATGGATCAAAGCGATCAAAAAAGACCGCATCACCTGGCCACAGGTCAATACGCCCGCGCAGTGGGATAGTGAGTTGGTACTTCAGTGGAACGTGGAGCGGATCCCGACGACCTACCTGATCGATCCGAATGGCGTGATCCGGGCAACCGATCCGAATCTCGGGGATATCCTGTCCATCGTATCAAAAAAATAATCCATGATCCGCCATTGCTTTCTGGTGTTTATTCTTCTTGCTCGGGTAGTTTCGGCGCAGGAGCTCTATGTTTTCTCCGATCCCGCTTCCAACATTCCCGCTCGTTCGGTCAATGTGAAACTGAAGGCACATGGCGTTGGTAACGACATGATCTTTGGTCGCAATTCCTATCGCATCATGCCCCAGGTGATGGCCGGGATCACCAAAAAAATGCAGCTGCGTCTTTCTGCCTCGGCATCCAATATGCACACGGCTTCGCTGGAAGCAGAATCGATCGGCTTGGGTGCAAAGTATCGTTTCTTATCCCTCGATGGCATTCACCAGCATTTTCGCATGGCTGCTTTTGTTGAGGGCAGTCTTACTCGGATCCCGTTTCATTATGAGGAGATCACGCTGATGGGGGATAAGTCCGGGTTAGAGCTGGGCCTGATCGTCACGCAGCTTTGGCATAAACTGGCAGTGTCCGGAACGATGAGTCGGACAGAGGTATTGGACAAATCCCGAAACGACGGGCAGCTTTATTTCCCCCAAAGACAATATCAGTCGCTCAACTACTCCCTTTCCGCTGGGTATCTGCTTTTCCCCAGGGAGTATCGCGATTACAAACAGCCCAATCTCAACCTGTATCTCGAGCTTATGGGACAGCGATTGATCGGCTCGGATCTTTTTTACATGGATCTGGCACCGGCATTGCAGTTGATCTTGAACAGTCGAACAAAGATCAACGTTGGTCGGCGCTATCAACTACAGGGCAACATGCAGCGAATGGCAAGGCAAAGTTGGCTGGTGAGTATTGAGACCAGTTTCCTGCAAGTCTGGAAATAGTTTATTTCTTCTTTGTGGGCGTGCGGAAGGAGAATCCAACCGCTAGGTAGTAGTCGGTCGCTGCCTCTGTCAACCCATATGAACCGGAGAGATCGATCTTGGTGTCATCCGTGAAATAATAGGCTACGCCTCCGGCTACGGAGTGCTGCGGACTACTCCCTTTTCGAACCGATCCCCAAAGCTCGACGTACGCGTATCCGTTTTTACCAATGTTGTATCCGGGAGCAAAGGTGTAGATCCAGTCGGGCGTTTCGCTGAATCCATCCCATTCGGCCCCGACATTGTATCCAAGTGCAGCCCGGTCGCTCAGCGTGTTTTGCATCACAAACCTAAAATTGGGCGACCAGTTAGGGGTCTGAAAAACGGCTCCGCCCCAGCGCGGCAGCGACGTGTGGGCGATCAGGGAAGTCTTGGGTAGCCAACCATTTTCTTCCATCAAGGCCAGCTTGCCTCCGAATTGGATCGGAAGCACACCGGTCTTTCTGTTCGTGATCGTGGTGCCTGATTTGATTTGGATGGTCTGCATTTCGGTGATCAGTCGAAATTCAAACCGTTCACTTAGGCCGAATTTCCAAAGGGCGGTGGGATGTACCCATTGGGTTAAGCCATCTACTTTTTCTAGGTTGAAACCAAACTCGGCCTGTAAATAGTTTTTCCTGGTTAGGTACGGCGATTCGGTCTGATCCGGTCGGTCGGTTTCCATGCGGCCCGTCTGCTGGGCAAATACCCCTTGACAGCATACCGAGAATAGGAGAAGAGTTACCGAGAATGTTTTCATTGAGTTTATTTAGGATTCAAAAAAACATATACTACCGCCTACCCATGTTCTGTCTTTGTTGTAGCGGGTTCCGATCATTTTGCCTTTACTGAGTCGGGCCAGGTTCAGGGTGGGAATCGGCCTGCTCGCTTCCGGCGGCCAGAAATAAAATATCCGGATCTCCACCTTGGCCGGATCATCGGGCGTGGGGATCACCGGGGCATAGTTCACTTTGCGTTGCAAGATCCAGTTTTCCGGGTTGGGGATGGCGGCAAGGTCCTCAGGGTGCAGATCAATGATCACCCCCTGACCCGCAAACGAGAACAAAGGTTTTAGTACGTAGGATTCCAGGTCCGCCGGCAACTGTGTGATCTCATTCAGGAAATAGGTTTTTGGGACATTCGAATGATGCAAAAAAGGCAACAGAAATTTACTGACCCGATAAAACCAGTCGGGATGCGGACACCATTCCATCGACGCACATCGTCCCAGAAGCTCGCCTTGTTTACGAATCGGATCCGGTTGCTGCTCCAATTCATCAAAAATGATCCGGTTGTAGATGCGTTTGATCGGATGCCATGTGCCGGCCCGCTCGTAAAACAGTTCCCCATTTTTTTCCCGGAGTTCGCTGAGGCAAACGATGGGGATGCCTAAGCATTCTGCTGTAATGAAAAAATCGATCCGGGTTTTTTGCTGGTGCGGTAAAATTTCCAGCAGCACCACTTCCTTTGGATCCTGATCGCCCACAATGATGCGTCGCAGCAATTGGTGATAGGTTTCGGGATTCAACCCACTGAGATAGGGACTGAACGAGGGGTCGATCGAAAAAAACTGCTGGTACCATCCCGCCAGCCGGGATTGATATCCGAACAGCGATGGAAAGCCCTGCAACTCGATGAGTTGTGGGGTGAGTTGTCCGGATTCATCAGTGCAAACACCAAAATCAAAGGCCAAAAAATCAGGCCTTCCCGGAGCGCCGGGGATCTTCCAGTTTGATGGGATCGATCGCGCTGTTGCGTCAATGAATCCGGGCTCCAGGATCCGGTCAACAATGTGTTCGCAGGTTTCGAGAAGTTGCCGTGTAAAGTGCCGGTCGACCCATACGGGCGTCTCTGCCACTCTAAAATCCAACGCCCCCGGATAGTTCTTTTCGATCGCTTGCAGCAGGTCGTTGTAGGCAGCAGACTCGAATGCTCGATTAAAGGATTGTCGGATGGATTGGATCATCAGGCAAATTCAGGTAGTAAGATACGCTTTTGGACAGACCGCGTCAAGGATCAGGAGGCGACCTCCAGCAACGACTCAGCAGCCAAACGAAGAAAGTTGGGGATCACCTGTGAGTAGGTCAGTCGGATCTTGTCTGAATCCTCCAAATGATCCAACATGCTCTGCCACTTGGCTTCTCCGTGGTGTTCGATCACCTGTTGTTTTTTTTCTTCCTGCAGCAAGTATAGCCGCATACCCTCCGGGTCGGCCTCCGGATGAAACTGGGTCCCGATCATCCAGGGGTTGAGACGAGCGGCCATCAACGCTCGCTCAAATGGCACATGCGGTCTTTCTTTCTCCAGGCAAAGCGTCATGCCTCCCATTTCAGTCAACCGGTGCTCGTTGGGATGAATGACCTGGTAATCGCGGCTGTCCACTACGTAGAACGGATCCGACAATCCTTCAAAAATGGGTTCTTCTTTTCCGCCACTGAGCCGGTGCACGGGAAAGACTCCAAAGGCGGTGCCATGTCTTTTGCAAACCATCCCCAAATTCAGGTGGCGGCATGCCAATTGAAACGAGTGGCAAATGAAGAACACAAATTTTTTCTGCTGGGTATCGGGATTTTGGTTGTGCCGCAAAATGGCATCTAGCCAGCGACACCAATTGATGTCCCAATCTTCATAACGGGAGGAAAGCGGATCGCCTGGTCCGCCAGTCGACAGGTACACATCGTATTCCAATCCGGGTAAGGCTCCCTTTAATCGAACCTCGAACGTGTCCACGCTGAGTTCGATCTGCTCCCGCGAAGACCATTCGTCCAAGATCTGATGGATACAGCGCATGCCTTGATTCGGGACTCCTTGATAGAGATCCAAAATGGCCACGCGCAAACGCGGGTTATCGGAAGCAATCATGCCGCAAACTTAGCTGAATTCATTCCCGCATGCGATGATCGGTTGCGGCGGATTCTCCACAAGTTGTGGATTTATTTTTTCTGATAAACGGCTTTCCCGTTTAGGTACGTGGCCATGACCTGTGTTTGTAAAATTTTTTCGGGATCCACTTGCATCAGGTCCTGATCCAATACTACAAAGTCGGCCCATTTACCTTTCTCCAGACTTCCTTTTGTTTTTTCTTCAAAGCTTCCCTTGGCCGCCCATATCGTCATTCCCCGCAGGGTTTGTTCCCGGGTGAGTGCATATTCCGGTAAAAACCCATCGCTGGGCCATCCGGTCGCATCTTTTCGGACTACGGCACTGTAAAACGTTTTGATCGGAGAAATATCCTCTACCGGAAAATCGGTTCCCAAGGGCATCCATCCGTTTTGCTCCAGCAGCGGTTGATAGGCGTAAGCATTTTTGATGCGGTCGCTTCCGAGTCGGCGCTCGGCCCAATACATATCGGAGGTGGCGTGTGTAGGTTGTACCGAGGGGATCACTCGCAGCTGACGAAAAAGTACCAGGTCGTATGGATTCACTACTTGCGCGTGTTCAATTCGCCACCGCAAATCGTTTCGCTTCGGTAAATATTTTGCATAGGTATTCAGGATGACGCGATTGCCGCTGTCGCCGATGGCATGGGTACAGAGTTGCCATTCATTTTCGAGCGACCACCTGGCTACGGAGTCGAAATGCGCCGGTCGACTTAGCAAAAAGCCAAAATGACCGGGTTGATCGTGATAGGCATGCAACAAACAAGCTCCTCGGGAGCCCAGGGCGCCATCTCCGTAGACCTTGATGCTGTGAACGGTGAGCCGATCGGTTTGTATTTTTCCGTTTTTCTCTGCAAATCGATAATTGGAGGGGTCATCGCTCAGCATGACGTTCAGCCGCATCCATAATTTATCCTCGGCTTGTAGTTTTTTCAATTTCTCTACTTGTGTGTGGTGCAACCCGCAATCGGTGATCGAGGTGAGTCCAACGGCGAAGCAATTGGACTGTGCCTGCATCAGGGCTTGTGCATATTCCTCATCGGTTGGTGCCGGTATCAATCCGGTCACCCGATCCACCGCATTGTCGATCAGTAAACCGGTCAGCTTACCGGCTTGCGTTACAAATTCTCCTCCTACCAGCGCGTTTCCGGGTTGAATGCCGGCCAGGCGCAAAGCAGTTTCGTTGGCCAGGGCGGCATGTCCATCGATCCGGATGAGGACCGCGGGTCTGTCCGGGTACAAAGCATTCAGTGCACGGTTATCGGGAAATTCTTTGACGGGCCAGTCGTTTTGGTCCCATCCTCTTCCGATCACCCATCCATCGGGTCGGTTCGAGAAAAATGTTTTCACTCGCTCAAGGGTTTCGGCCCAACTGTTGGCGCCGACCAAATTCACTTCCCGAAGCCCAAGTGCGTATTGCACAAAATGGGCATGGGCATCGTTGAGTCCGGGTACAATGGTGCGTCCATTCATGTCCTGCACGGTGTCTGCGGTATATTTCCCCTCGAGGTATGCACGGGTACCGGTTTCCAGTATTTTTCCGTCTTGGATGGCCATGGCTTCGGCGACGCGGAACAAGGAGTCGACGGTATAAATACGGGCGTTGACGATCAGGCTGTCGGCTTGTTTTTTGAAGGAACAAGCGTGCAGGACCAATAACAAGACTGCTCCGAACAATCGATTCATGGGGGAGCGGGTGGGGGATATATTAAAGTCCATGTAAGAACTGATGGTTTATATATTGAGCGACGGCCCGTAGGTCTTTTGATTGCTCGTGAATGCGGAGTTGCCGGTCGGCCCCCGTTCCATTTTCCAAGATATCTTGTACACGCTCTACGCGGTGGCGGCTACCAAGTTCATCGAGTACGGGATCCAGAAAGTCGAGTAGCTCGCCCAACAGCATACGGGCGCTTACTTCCTCTTCTTTGCCAAAGTCGATCAGATTTCCATCGACGCCGTATCGGCTGGCCCGCCATTTATTCTCATTGAGCAGGGCGCGGGAATATTGGATGAAATTGAGATTCTTGGAACGCAGCATGTAAATCCGGGCACAGATGGCTTGGAACAAGGAGGCGATGGTGATGGTTTCATCGACGGTCATGGGAATGTCGCAGATCCGGAACTCGACAGTATTGAAAAACGGGTGCACGCGGAGGTCCCACCAGATCTTCTTGGCATTGTCGATGCAGTTGGTCTTGATGAGCAGTTTCACGTAATTGTCATAGGCCTCTATGCTGTCAAACGCATCGGGGATTCCGGTTCGCGGAAACTTATCAAATACCTTGGTGCGGTAAGATTTATAGCCGGTCTTACGTCCCTCCCAAAATGGCGAGTTCGTACTCAGCGCGAAGATGTGCGGTAAAAAATAGCGGGTGCTGTTGGCGATGTGGTTGGCCATTTCCCGGCTTTCCATGCCCACGTGCACATGCAGGCCGAAGATCAGGTTGCTGCGGGCGGCATCCTGTAGTTCATTCACGATTTCGTTGTATCGGACGTGTTCGGTGATGAGTTGGCTTTCCCAGTGGCTGAACGGGTGTGTGCCGGCGGCTCCCATGGCAAATCCCAGGTCTTTCGCAATCCCGTGGATCGTTTTACGAAGATTGGAAACATCCAGATAGGCTTCATCGGCATCGGCACAGATATCGGTGCCCACCTCCACGACGGCCTGGTGCATCTCCGCCTTAACTTTTTCCTTGAGCAGTTTGTGCCCCTCCTGTACGATCTGCTGTTGGTGACTTTTGAGTTCCAGCGTGGTGGGGTCGAGTACCATGTACTCCTCTTCGACCCCGAGCGTGAATGTTTTGTAATTCAGATGCATAGACGGGGTGTTTGAAATTAAATCAGCGATTGTTGATGGCAGCTTCGCTTCACGTATTCGCCCCAGGTCAGGTTGTCTTTTTCGGATTCTTGTGCCAGGGCTTTCTCGATCGCGAACTGTGCGGCGGTCTCCACGACCCACTCAAAATTTTCCTCCCCGACACTGGCCCGGTCGGCATCGGGGGCCGGATTGCAAAAATCGATGGCATATGGTACTCCATCGCGCACGGCCAGTTCCACGGTATTGAAATCGTAGCCCAGGTAACGGTTGATGGTGAGTACGATATCGGTCATTTGTTGTAAGCGTTCGGGTGTGGGTGCGAAATCGGCCACATAGCGCAGGTGGTGAGGATTGCGGGGTTCATAGGGCATGATGCGGACATATTTTCCGCCGATGCAGTAGCAGCGGTAATATTCGGTGAAAACGATCTCTTCTTGGAGCAGCATCACGAGCTGACCGGTTTCCGCGTGTTT